>JBGPOG010000296.1:0-5990 GCA_041487935.1 Chthonomonadia bacterium
CCGAGCTTAGCCACGCTCGCAAGGACTGCATCGAACCTGTCCACCGGCACACGAAGGCTCAAGGAAGCCGACTTCGTCCCTTCGTCGGCAGTCGATAGCTGGTTATTCGCTACAAATCCCCCGGAATCGCGCACCATTTTCTCAACTGTATCGCTCTTCTCTTCCAGCTTCTCGACCTCCACGGTGATGTCGGCGGTCTTGACGACGTGGCGTTGGATAGCGGGAAGTGTGGCCTGCGGGATCCCGGCGATCTGGTGGTTCGGCACTGACGCCCGGCTGCTGTTGTACTTGCTAGTAATAAATCCTGGGGCATTATCCGATCTAACTCCCGTGAACTTAGAGTGGTCATCCAGGAATCCGGCAGCATCACGCGAGGGTGTCGTTCCCGAGCTAGAAGCCGCGTTTTCATATGGACTTGTGATCCGTCTTCCCGCAACGGTCTCGTCGTCAGTGCTCGACTGCGGACCTGCAGACGCAGGCGCCTGTTTCGCTCGGCTGCTTTCATCGTAATCATGATTAAAGTTCGGCGAGTCGGCGAGGTGATTCTTTGCAAGCATTTTGGCTGAATACGACCTAGCTGACTCCCTCGATCGGGCAAACACCGGAAACAATAACACCCCAAGCACGACAACAATCGAAGAGGCTGCCCAAATCTCCATTGCATGCTTCAGCAGCCACTGACGTTTCGTGGAAAAGGATTCAGATTCCGGCAGTTCTGTCGATGCACCTTGCAGAATCCGATTCCGCAGATCGGCAGTCAATTCTCCGGCGTCCCCAGCTCGGAGGTCATTTGACATCTGTTCCATGGCAACTCTCTCCTCTCGACATTCCGCGCAGCGGGCGAGGTGCATCCGGATGGCGACGCGGCGCGCGGCCGGCAGCTCGCCGTCCAAATAGGCCCTCAGCTCGTCCCGCAGCGTATTGCAATCCGTCATTTCAAGCTCTCCACTATCGGCGCCGCCACTCGCTCGGCTACTCCGACGTATCCGCGCAGGTTTTCGCGCATCCGCCGGAACGCGTTGGACAGGCGGGACTTCACTGTTCCCACCGGTATCTCCAGCGTCGCCGCGCACTCCAGGTAGGTCAGACCGTGCAGCTCGTGCAGGACGATCACGTCGCGGTGGTCCTCGGTGAGATTGTCCATTGCCGCGTAAACCGTCCGTGCCAGGTCGCTCCGCTCGGCACATCTTTCCGGATCGAAACGGCCGTCCGAAGACGGCTCCCGGAACAGGCCATCAAGTGATACAGACTCCGGTCGAACGCCCTGCCTGTGCCGCATGCAATGGTTGACGGCAATCCGATAGACCCAGGTCATCACGGCGCTGTCGCCCCGAAACGTTCCGATTCCGCGGGCAATATCGATGAAAACTTCCTGGACGATGTCTTCCGCGTCGCACGGGTTAGTTGTATAGCGACGCACCAGCCGAAGCACGCGGCTTCCGTAGGCGTCGAGGAGCTCTTCGAACGCCCCACTTTCGCCCCGCTGTATTCGCTTTACGAGCCTGGCCTCGCCGGTCAACTGCCGCCCTCCCGATTTCTGCCTGCCTCCGGTGTTCCGTGGTGTTTGTTACGCGGAATGGAAAAAGGGTTCACGGATATTAATAATCGTACTCGTACTCGTACTCGTAATCGGCAGCTTGGCTGCGACCAACCGAGAACGTTCGAGTACGAGTACGATTCTCCTAAGCGCGTGGGTGAGCCGCCCTATAGACCTTCTTCAACCGCTCCATATCGACGTGCGTGTAGATTTGGGTCGTGGTTAGGCGCGCGTGGCCGAGCATCTCCTGGATCACACGCAGGTCGGCGCCACGGCCCAGGAGATGAGTGGCGAACGAATGCCGGAGGGTGTGCGGGGTCACGCGCTGGTTAATCCCCGCGCGGCGCGCGTATTTTCGGGTCAGCCGCCAGACCTCGATCCGGCTGAGAGGCGCTCCTGTACGGCCAGGGAATAAGAAGGCGTCGATCATCGGTTTATTGCGTCGCTTGTAGCGATGATTCAGGTATTGGAGAATTCGAGTTTTTGCGACATTGCCAAGCGGGACCATTCTCTCCTTGCTCCCTTTGCCCGTGCAGCGCAGGAATCCCCGGTCGAAATCCAGCTCGCCCAGTTTGAGGGCGACGACCTCCGAAACTCGAAGCCCGCAGCCGTAAAGCAATTCGAAGATCGCCCGATCCCGAAGCATACATGGGTCGCGCTCGCCAGGGGCGGCGAGAAGCCGTTTCACAGTTGGGATGGTCAGCGGTTCTGGGAGCCGGCGCGAGGTCTTGCGCGGCTCCACCGTCTCGGTGAAGTCCTCCTGGATTAGCCCTTCCGAGCAGAGAAACCGCGCGAACATCTTCACCGCGCTGATCTTGCGGGCAATGCTCGATTCAGCCTGATTGTGGTGGCGCAGCCATGCAATGTGCCCGTTGAGATGCCGCTCTCTTAAGTCATCGAGTTCTACGCCATCCTTGATCAAGCGTTCCACGAATTGGCCGATATCGTTGCGGTATGCCGAGATCGTGTTTGGGCTCAGCCCTCTTTCCGCGGTAAGGTGGTCTACGAACAGATCGACATATCGATGGGTTGCATGCGCTTCCATGAGCTTGGCGGGTGTAATGACGATCGATGGAAGTCCGATCACCGTCGAGTGTAGACGGTGATTCTCGGATAGATATAGAGCAAGTCGTGGGGAACGTAATCCGGCTTGCCGAAGTCGAATCCCGCGAGACTTGGACGATTCTCGAATACATGTGGGACGTAGCTCGCGGCGAGCACGTCGCGAAACGGCTGCCACGCCGGCAAATTCAATCTCTGCCAATCCTGCGTTTCGATATCTGAAAGTATGATGGCATTTGGGAGCGGCGGATCTAAGACTCTCCGATCCAGCTCGGTTCCGTCTTTGGGCAGGCGAACCGTGTAATACCTGAGGCTTCGTGCCGACTCCCGCCGGGCACTCGGGCTCGGCGCTGTGAATTCCGGAGCGAGCGGCGGCACGTCGAACCAGGGAGTCCTGGCAAACCCGATCACACTGCCCTGCCGAACATTGCTGGCGAGGTACTCGAGAGCCTGGTCTCTCGCATCCTGTACGACCATCAGCCTATCCAGTGCGAGCGAAAGAACGAGGGTGCTTAGAATTACGATCGACCCGATAGCCGTGGAAATGTATTTGCTGAGTTTCCGCCCGTCCCGTCGTTCGAAGAGCAAACGTCCTCCAAGTATCGCCAGTACGGGAAACATCGGAATGACGTACCGCAAAAACCTCACTTGTGCGGCCCCGATCGCCGCATAGTAGAACAAAAGGAAACTGAGGAGGAACCAGTCCTGTGGCGTTCGCTTTGAAAATGCGAATATCACTCCAGCAAGGGAAACGAGTAAGAGCGGCACCCCTAATCCGAACCGGAGTGAGCTCGTTAGATGAAATAGCCAGCCGTTGCCGGTATCCGTAAACAAAAGCCCCATCCCCTGCCCGGATTTTGTAAGCTCGAAAAGAAAATCGCTGGAGAACTTGGGCCAATTGAGAAAAATGCCCGGGCACGCAATCGTAAAACCTACGAGCGCCGTCGCGAGCATGATTGGGGTCGCATATCGCGGTATGCCGTGCCCGGCCTTGCGGCGAATGAACAGAGCGGCGAGAGGAGATGCGATCACGAGAACGGTGTTGTATTTCGTCGCTGCCGCCAGACCGCTAAAAAGCCCCGCCATGAGCACGTCTCGGAGCTTTCCCTCTGCGAGCGTCCTGGCGCCGAATAGCAGAGCCAGAGAAACCAAAAGCGTCGCTGGAATATCGACAGTTGCGAAATGCGAGTGAACCACGCCTGCCGGGATTACCGCATAGATCGATGCGCTTGCGAATCCCACATCGCGCCCAAAGAGCGCGCAGCCCAGCCAAAATACGACGAATACGGTCAACGCGCCCGCCATCGCGGTGAGGAGCCGGCCTGCCAGGATCATCGAGGCCGGCGAGTCCGTAACCGGCGCCGCGTGTCCCGTTGCCGGCCGTCGGATCATTCCGCAAGCGCGATTCAGCGCGACTGCTGTTTGCCAGCCATAGAAATATACGCTGCCATAGTTGTAAAACCCGAGGTCGAGGTGCGGCCGAATTTCGCCGTTGACGAGAACCCCCTGAATCAGGTTTACCCCTTCGTCGGGATGGTAAGAGAAGATTTTGCGCTGGTCGGGCAAGCCCCATTCGATTCCCCACATTCGGAGCCCGAGCGCCAGCCCGAAAATGAGAATAAGAACAAATGACGTCAGGCGATGCGTAAATCGCTGCTGAGTGTGGATTAAGAATGGGAATGACTGCACGACGGGGTTGGTTCCAAGATCTACTGAAAGATCGTCTCGCCCGTCGGAAGTGGAATCACGTGCGCTCTGGCTCCGACCTTTTACAGAGGAATCATCGCCGCCGAGATCCCGCAGACGCTCTCCAGCCGGAGAATGATCTATGACAACAGGCTCGGCGATTTCCGAACGGTCAGGCGGCGAAGGTTGCTCCACAGGTCGATTCCAGTGCGGCGCGCAGCCGCGATAGAGCTTCGTTCACCTCTTCATCCGTCAAAGTCCGGTCTTGTGCGCGGAAAGTGAATGAGAGGGTCAGGCTCTTGGAGCCCTCGGGCAGAGGCGGCCCTGAAAACACATCGGTCAGAACTAACCGTTCGAGGGTATCGATCGCCACTCCCCTAATCGCCGCTTCTATCGTTTCATACGGTGTTTCTCGGGCCACGCGTGGCGCAATATCACGCGTAACCGCGGGATAGGCAGAAAGCGAAGTGAACGCCCGGCTTCGGTCGGCGAGCAATTCAAGCTGGCCCAGATTCATTGCAAACACGACGATTCGATCTTTGACGGTGAGGTCCTTGAGCAGATCGGGGTGGAGCTCCCCAACGTATCCGAGACGATCTTTCTCCACCATGATATTTGCGCTGCGGCCTGGATGAAAGCGCGGGTCGAAGCTACGTTCAAAACGCGCTCCTCGTGCGTTCACACCGATGAGAATTCGCTCCACGATGCCGCGAGCAAGGAAATAGTCGGCCACACCTGACCCGCCCCCGCGCTGCCAGGAAAGCTCCGTGATAGGGCCTGCCACAACGCCTGTTACCCACGGCATTTCGCGGTAGCTCTTGTCATGCGCGTAGAAGACGTGCCCGATTTCAAAGAATGCCAGCGGGCCGAGGCCGCGCCTGGCATTACGGTCCATTGCATCCATCAGTCCAGGTAGAAGCGAACGGCGCAGCCCCGAAAGCTCGGCCGATAACGCGCTGCGGATGGCTATTCGCCGCTCGCCATCGCGAGGGTCTTCGAATTTGCTGGGCGCAAGCAGGCTGTGCGTAACCACCTCCTGTAGTCCGGCCCCGACCAGCATCTCCCGAACTCTATCCTCAAATACCGCCGCCGGACTATCCATCCCTTGAGTAGAGCTTCCGTGGGGCAGCCTCTCCGGTATCCGTTCGTACCCCAAAACGCGCCCTACCTCTTCTGCCAGGTCAACCTCGCGGACGATATCAGGACGCCACGAGGGCACGCAGAAGGCCTGAGCGGGTGAGGAGGTGAGAGGGCGAGGGGGTAAGGGCTCCTTTGCTCCGAAGCCGAGCCTCGTTAGAGTATCTGTAACCTCATCCGCAGTGACTTTGAAGCCTAGTAGCAAGCTGACACGCTCCGGTCGAATTTCAAGTACACGCGGCGGTTGAGGATTCGGATAAACATCGACTACCCCACGCACGGCTTCCCCCATTCCCAACTCTTGAATTAACGTACACGCTCGATTGGCGGCCGTTACGACCAATTCCGGATCTACGACCCGCTCGAAGCGAATGGACGCTTCAGTCCGCAAATTCAAGGCGCGGGAAGTGCGGCGGATTGAGAGCGGATGGAAGTGCGCCGATTCTAAGAGGACCGTCGTCGTAGTTCTGTGGTATTCCGTCGGCCCGCCGCCCATCACACCGGCGACAGCAACCGGCCTAGCTGCATCGCAGATCATCAGCATGTCCGGAGTGAGAGACCGATCCAC
>JBGPOG010000297.1:0-5989 GCA_041487935.1 Chthonomonadia bacterium
CTGCAGAGAGGCCGTAAAACAGATGCTGGCGCAAACTCCGCCCGGCGGATCCATCGTCATCAACGGATCTATATCGGGACTTGCCGGCATTCCGGGGCAGGGAGTCTACGCCCCAACAAAGGGCGCCGTCGTCGAGATGACGCGGCAACTTGCGGTCGAATACGCCACCCGGGGAATCCGCGTCAACTGCGTTTGCCCGGGAACCGTGGATACGCCGATTCTTCGCAAAGCGATGGAGCAATGCGGCGATCCCGACGGCCTTCTATCGATGCTTATCTCGGGCCATCCCATCGGACGTATCGCTCAACCCGAGGAGATCGCGACTGCGGTCCTGTTCCTGGCGTCGGATGAAGCCAGCTTTGTGACCGGCTCAATTCTGCCCGTCGATGGCGGCTATACCGCCCGATGATGTACGTCGCCGGTCGGTCGACGCGGAACTGGCCGATATCAGGTCCGGCCGATTGGGGGTAACCGGCTTGGCGTTGGCGGGCGGTTTGAAGGTGAAATCCGCAGGCGATTTGGCTGCGTTGAGCTGGGTCCCGGTGATGTGATTCGTTTGTACCTGCGTAACGGCGCGCGGGCCGCGACTAGCGGTAACTGCGATCACCGACCGTCGAATGATCTTGTCTGATTTTCCAATTGCGTAGACCGCCGTACGATCCGGGTTCTTCATAACTGCTTTGACAAGATCGCAGTCAACTCCGTCGACTTTCTCAGTTCCGACATAAGACGCATCTATCTTTGCAACGCTGGCTGCTCCGCCGAAGAACGCATCGATTTCACCCTCCCAGACTCCGCCGAACTCAACCGGCTTGGCTGCTACGATATCCTTGGTGTATATTCGCGCGCCTTCCGCCCAGTTGTAATAGTATTTACCATCCGAAATGAAAACGCGCGTTCCGGGGCCCTTCAGTTCGACCTTCAGGAAGTTGGGCTTCATCGCCGCGACGGTTCCGTTGAATTTCACGGCAGGCCTGTTCGGTCCATTCGAAACTTCACCGGATAAGTTTGCCGACATCGTCCTGGCAGCGCCCAGCTTTGCAAAAGCGGCTTTTAGGATGTCCACGCCCTTTGTGTCCGCGCATGAGGGCAGTGATGAGGCAATGCACAAAAGCAGTGATACAAACGCACCGGTTTTACCCATCGGTCGCTCCTTTAGTAAAAAGTCTGGCAGGTCGTTTCCGTGCTCGTAAGTTAAGTTTGGAATTGATTATTTGCGCGCTGGGCCATTGGACATTTCTCTCTTAGCTTTGGCGCTTCCTGCAGGCGCGTCCGTGGATTATTGCCGCCGTCCTAGCTCTTGAGTACAGTGGTTTCAATTACGTTGGAGACGGCAGCGCAATTCCTTTGAATGCTCAAGGCAGAATCCGCCGCCCTATCGTTTCGTGACAATGGCAAGGGTCTCAATCCGGATACGTCACCCTTTAACGGCGTTTCCACTCGTAACGGATCGCGAAGTGGACGTTCTTCGTCTTGTCGCAACCGGCCGCAGCAACAAAGAAATTGCCGCCGCGCTCCGACTGACGGAGGGAACGGTTAAGGGATACGTCGGCGCGATCCTCATCAAGCTGGACGTAGCCGACCGGACGCAGGCAGCGCTGCCGGCAGTGAAGCACGGGTCGAAGGGGGAATCTGGGGGAGATTAGCCCCCGGAACTCTTCGCGTCTGCATGTCCGCAATGCAATTGTCTTCCAACTGTGATATTAATGATTTTGGGATGGACTGTGATTTCCGCGGCTTTATCATGCGAGCCAATCAATCCGGCAAATCACACTTGGAAGACATTCCTTAGTCCACCCCACTTTCCCGCTATGTTATAATGGTGCCAGGAGGCCTTTCCATGCAAGCCGCGCTAAAGCTGCACACAACCGTCCAGCCCGGACACCGCATCGAAGTCACAGACCCCAAACTTCCCGAGGGCGCCGACGTGGAAATTACGGTAACACTACCGTTTACCTCCGAGCAGACAGAAGAGGCGCGGCGATTCCGCTCGCTCGCTGAGGTCTGGCACCGCGAGACGGCGGCGCTCTCTTCCGTCTCACAGATGGCGATGCATCCGGCCTATCAAGAGATCATCGGCATGGGACGCGACGCTGTTCCGTTGATCTTGAAGGAGCTCCAGCAGACCCCCGGCCATTGGTTCTGGGCGCTCCGCGCCATCACAGGCGACGACCCGGTGAAGCCGGAGCACCGTGGCAGGGTACGGGAGATGGCCGCCGCCTGGGTCGAGTGGGGTAAGGAGCGCGGATATATCTCTTGAGCAGCGCTATTGAGATCCTCTTCCCAGGACTCGCTTCGGTTGAATACCGTGTGACCAGTCCTGCGACATCAGAATACAACTGCATCGCGTGGGCTGCTGAAGACGATGTGGCATGGTGGTGGCCGGACCCTTTCGGCGACTACTATTGGCCGCCGGATGTGCCGCGCGTAGAGTCGCTCGATGCTTTCATTTCGGCTTACGGATTGCTGGGGTATATAACTTGCGAGACAGCCGTTTTGGAACTCGGGCTGGAGAAGGTTGTCATTTTCGTCGACGCTAATGGCGTTCCAACCCATGCAGCCCGCCAGCTACCATCGGGGCGGTGGACGAGCAAGCTCGGGCAGTTGGAAGACATCGAGCACGATACGCTCGACGGCCTCACCGGCGATCTATATGGCCGGGTCGGCCAAGTGCTGCGCCGCCCACGGCCTCCTCGGCACGGCGTTAGCAAGAAGTAAGTTTCCGCCACCGAGCATAGAATTTCCATCCCCTATCTTTTGTCAGTACTTCCTCCAAAACCTACGATACGTTCGCGGAGCGCGCAAGTCACTGGTTCGGCCCTTACAATGTAATTGTTCACCCACCAACCGATTACCGATGTACGCGGCGGTTTGACGCCCGAGAGCCAGACTTATCCCTTTCTGACTATGCGAAAATAAATGCAATTAAATGGTTGCATCTGACTTCCATCGGTGGTAATATGCAACCAGGAGGTAGCATATATGAACACATGTACGGACCGAATTGAGAGAGAGATTGTGCTTAAGGCGCCGCTATCCCGCGTCTGGCGCGCACTGTCGAATGCCGAAGAATTCGGCGACTGGTTCGGTGTGGCCCTCAAGGGAAAAACGTTTGCAGCCGGCGAGCGCGTGGCAGGACAGATTACGCATCCCGGTTACGAACACGTCGTCTTTGACGTGTTAATCGAACGCCTGGAGCCGGAACGACTGTTGACCTTCCGCTGGCATCCCAACGCGATCGATCCCGCCGTCGAGTACTCGCAGGAACCCACGACGCTGGTCGAATTCGAGCTGAAGGAAGTCGAGGGCGGTACATTGCTGCGTCTCGTCGAATCCGGGTTTGACAACGTACCAGTGTCGCGTCGATTTGAAGCGTTCCGAGAGAACAGCGCGGGCTGGGACTTCCAAATGCAAAGCATCGAGAAACATGTCGCAACGCCGTAACTCACCTGGGAAGCAGGCGTCGCCGAAGTTCTCGGCTCTGCGGAACTCGGCGCCGGTCTTCGCGGCGCTTGGTGACGAGACTCGCCTGTTCATCTTAGCCGTCCTGTGCGCCGGCGGAGCGGTGTCAATTGCGCAGCTCACTTCCGGAACGGAAATCACGCGTCAGGCTGTCACCAAGCATCTGCACGTACTCGCAGATGCCGGCCTGGTGCGCGGCATAAAAGTCGGCCGCGAGCGCCGCTGGGAGTTCGTGCCAACACAGCTAGAAGAAGCCCGCCGCTCACTCGAAGTGATCGCGCAGCAGTGGGATCGGGCCCTGGAGAGATTGAGGGTGGCGGTGGAAGGGTGAGCGTTAGGCCGCCGACGGATGGGTGGACTTGATAGGTAAGGCGTCGCGTTGACGAGTTTGATTTAACAACAGCTCGCCTGGTACACGGTCAATCGAAAAAACGGCCTCGATCTCCCACCGAAACCCCATCTGACGGCGCGCGTCATGCCTGTTGCTGCCTACACCGAAGCTCCCAGACCATCGAAGGTCACTTGTGTGCTCTGGCAGATAGCTTTGCCATTCTACGAAACTTTGTTGGACTCCATGGACGGACACGCCGGAAGAGACGGTCCTGCCCGCTATAATATGACGATGGGCAATCGCATGTCTAATACCGAAGGAGCTAATCGTTGAGGAAATCGGCCGACGTCTTGGCGGAATGGCTTTCTTCGACCTGGGAACGCCCGGAACGGTCCTACAATCCGGAGCTTCGAGAATTCTTCGCGAGTCTGCTCGGCTATCCCAAGAAGGGCGTTATTACGGAAGACCGCGCCTCTATCGGCTATCCCGATATAAAGCTCCTTAGCGAAGAAGGCGTCGCCTGGGTGGTGGGCGACCTGAAGAAAGATGACAACGAACTATTGGACCCTACGCGCCGAGGGGCGCTATGGACCGAAAAGCGGAAATACGTGGACGGACTCACACGGTACGTCTTTTTTCTAACCGCTCATTATCTTTGGATTGTCACGTCGGATGGCTTGCCGATCCCTGGATTTGATGTTCCTTTCGACCTTCGGACTTCGTCCCTCGAAAGTCTGCGCGGTCAGCTTCGGTTCCTCAATTATGAGGCATCATCCCACGAGCGGCGCTGGCAGGAATTCGTGGAAGGCAGCCTCCCGTACGTCTATCTCAAACTTGACAATCCGGACACCTTACGCCAGTTGCGCGGAGATCTGCGGGTCGGATTTCAGGAACTGACCGATGCCGCAACCAAGGCGATTGCGCAGCTTGAAATCGAATACCAGGACTATGCAGAGCGCCGAGCAGACATAGATCGTAACCTGGTTGGGCATCTGGACACGCAACGACGGGCGCGCGTGCGGCTGGATCTGCGGCATGGCTTTGTCCGCCGCCTCTTCGAAGAAGCGCTGGACCAATTCGAAGAGCAGTATGGCAGGGACATAGAGGCGAGCAAGCCCCAGGAGCAAAAGAAGCGAGTCCGCGAAGCCTATGTTGCAGATTCGGCCGCCGCACTCGTTGCCAGAGTCCTCTTCCTTCGCTTGGTTGAAGACCTCGGCCTAGCGCCACGCAGGCTATCGAACGGCGGTCCCAAAGATTGGGCAAAGTTCGTCCACCACATTACAGACAATGCTCGCACTCTTGTACGGTGGATATCGGAAGACATGGAGCGAGCTTTTCGGGAACCTTTCGCACCCACCGTTTTTGACTGGATACAGCATGCAAATGGCGAGATGGACACAGCCCTCCAACGCCTGATTATGCGGCTGAACGCTTATGACTTCGCTGGTCTCTCCGAGGAGATTCTCGGCGACATTTACCAGCAGTTCCTTCCCGCGCAAAAGCGCAAGCGGCTTGGCGAATTCTACACGCCGGCCTCAATTGTCGAGTGGATACTCGATAAAACGGTGCGGGAGCATGGACTTGGGGCCGTATTGGATCCGGCATGCGGCAGTGGGTCATTCCTGGTGCGATATGCCCACTGGAGGCTGGAGGATGCGCGACAGCGCGGCCACGATGTGGCTGCGATTGCGGGCGAGCTTCAGGCGGAAGCGTGGGGGTTCGACCTGAATCCCTTTGCAGCCTTTATCAGCCTCTTCCAGCTTTTGTGGGCGCATTTGAGGCTCAATCCACTAGCGCCGCCTCCCCCGATACACGTACACAACCTGAACAGCCTGTCGAACGACAGGGATATTGCGAACTTGATCGGTGAAGATAAGCTGCCTCCCGGCGCCATGGAACGCGACAATCGCAAGTGGAAGTACGTGCTGGGCAATCCTCCGTATATTCGCGCCGAGCGCGTGAAGTACGGGGAGGAGATGCGGAGAACCTGGGCGCACATTTGGGGGCAGAATGCCGACACCGGCCTTGTATTCCTTTATCGCGCTATCACGGAGTGGCTGGAGACTGGCGGCTTCCTAGGCATGGTCGTCAGCGGCGGCTACGCTAATTCCGAGACTGCGGCCAAAGTTTGGCAGCTTCTGCATCCCGGCAAGATGGCAGCCCTACGCAAAATTGTGTGGTTGGAGTTTATAGAAG
>JBGPOG010000298.1:0-5977 GCA_041487935.1 Chthonomonadia bacterium
CCAAGTGGCGTCTTTGGTGTACGGGCGGTAAGCGCTCTGTTGTCCCCGACAGAGCGCTTGAGCCGGCACGTACCGTTCTGGCAGATCATGTCCCCGTGATCTGCCACGCAACGCCAAGCTAGGCAAGCAATCAGATGGCTAGGCGATCCGCTGCCGTTCACCCCCTTTCAATGAATCCGCAATCCTGCCCCAGGTCGAGTCCCCTTGAGAGGAACTGCGGAAGAATTGGATGATGCACTCAACTATTGGCCTTCAATTCACTGGTTAAGGAGAGAGCGCCGACGGGGCGCCCTCCCCGCGACCATTATAGACTGGTTGAGACGTAGCCGCTCGTACCGTCCGGATACACGTAGTATCCGTTCGGGTAGAGGATACATCCGTCAGCATACGTAATACTTCCATCCGGGTTTACAATAGCGCCATCCATCGTCTCCATCTTGGGGGGCGGCAGCTTTGGTGACGGCACCATAGGCCCATCAAGGCTCCTCGACGGCAGCGCAACCGCGGAAATCAATACCGCTGCCAGCCCAATGCCGGCAACTGCTCTCCGAATGATCACAGAAATCGAATTCACTGCAAGCCTCCCTCTGGTTGTTGCAAACAATAAGTTCGCAGGCAATTCCCGTTGTTTTCGGGGCTTATGCCGTAATCGTTGGCTTAACGCTGTTATCCGGATGGAGAACCCGCGCTTTGCCGGACTTATCCGGCTGTTATCATGTATTAGTGCCGCGAGAAGGGAGCAGCTATGGCAGACTTGAAATTATTTCTTAGGTTCTTTTTTGTCTGCTTCCAATTTTGCTGAAAACATGGACGGCAGGATCACACAAGAGTTGACAAAGATATACATAATCAGGTAAAATCGCAAGTAAGGGGGAAGGAGAGCACATGGCAACGGATGTGACCGAACTGAATGGCGGCGATGGCGGCGGGCACGATCTAATTCTCATTGATATCGAGGAAGAGCTGCGCCGTTCATATCTCGGATATGCAGTTTCAACGCTGGTTTCCCGGGCGCTTCCCGACGTCCGCGACGGTTTCAAGCCGGTGGCGCGCCGCATTCTTTATGCGATGCGCGAGCTGGGTCTTTCTCCGGCCAGCCGTCACGTCAAATGCGCCGCCGTTGTCGGCGAAACCATGAAACGGTTCCATCCCCACGGAGACCAGGCGATTTACGACACCCTGGTTCGAATGGGCCAGGACTTCAGTCTCCGTTATCCTCTCGTCGACAAGCAAGGAAACTTCGGCAGTATCGACGGCGACCCGCCGGCAGCCATGCGGTACACGGAATCCCGTCTCACTCCGCTCGCGATGGAGATGATGGAGGATATCGACCGCGACACGGTCGATTGGATGCCGACTTACGACCAGGGCGATCGCGAGCCGACCGTTCTCCCTTCCCGATTTCCGAATTTCCTGTGCAACGGCGGAGAAGGAATTGCGGTCGGAATGTCCACCAAGGTTCCGCCGCACAACCTCCGTGAAGTCTGCGACGCATGCACATACGCCCTTGAGCGAGAGAACGTCAGCGTCGAGGAGCTCATGAAGTTTATCCCCGGGCCGGATTTTCCGACATCGGGAATCATCCTTGGCACGCAAGGCATTCGCGAAGCGTACAACACCGGCCGCGGCCGTGTGATTCTCCAGGCGAACGTCCATATCGAACCGATGGAGGCCGGCAAGAACGCCATCGTCGTGACCGAGCTTCCTTATCAGGTCAACAAAGCCAAACTGCAGCGCGACATCGCAGACCTGGTAAAGGCGAAGAAGGTCGACGGCATTACCGCAATAAACGATTATACGGACCGTCACGGAATGCGGGTCGTGGTCGAGCTGCGCCGCGACGCGCACCCGCGAAAGCTCCTCAACTACCTGATCAAGCACACGCAGCTTCGCACAACTTTCGGCGTTATCATGCTGGCGCTCGTGGATGGCCAACCCCGGTTGCTGAACCTGGTTCAGGTCATCACCTACTACCTGGCGCACCGCCGGCAGATCATCGTACGCCGTACCCGATATGAATTGGGGCGAGCGAAAAGCTCGGCCCATATCCTGGAAGGAATGCAGATCGCGCTGAACTTCCTGGATGAGATCATTCGAATCATCCGCAATTCGGACGACGACATCATCGCCCGGACGGAAATGATGGTGCAGTTTGGGTTGACCCAACTGCAAGCCACGGCAATCCTCGACATGCAGCTCCGCCGGCTGACGCGGCTCAATCGCGAGAAGATCGGCGACGATTACAAAGCGCGGTTGAAGGAGATCGCCGACTATGAAGACATCCTCGTCACGCCGGCCCGTGTAACCGCGATCGTCAAGCAAGAGCTGAAGACGCTCCGGGACAAGTACGGCGACGAGCGGCGCACCCGTATCGAGAAGACCGAGGCTGAGGAGATCGGCGAGGAAGACCTCATCCCCGAAGAAGACATGCTCGTCACCGTTACGCGCGACGGTTACGTAAAGCGTGTCCCGATGGATACATATCGCACCCAACGGCGAGGGGGGCGCGGCATCATCGGCGCCAACACCAAAGAAGAGGATTCGATCGAGCATCTCTTCGTGGCAAACACCCACGACTTCGTACTATTCTTCACAGATCGTGGGCGGGTCTATAAATTAAAGGCGTGGGAGGTGCCGGAGACGAGCCGTACTGCCATGGGCACAGCGATCGTAAACCTGATCAACATCGAGCCTGGCGACCGCGTTTCCGCAACCGTGCCGGTAAAGGACCTTCAAAAAGCCCAGGGATACATGCTGCTCGCTACGCAGAACGGAGAAGTCAAGCGCGTCAATCTCAAGGAGTTCGCAAACCTGCGCGCCAACGGTTTGATCTGCTTCGATCTCGAACCGGATGACGACCTCAAGTGGGTTAAGCTGACGGACGGGAACCAGGAAGTGTTCATGGTAACGCGCAACGGCAAGTCGATTCGGTTCAAGGAAAAAGTCGTTCCCACCCGGGGCCGTCCGGCAGGAGGCGTCCGGGGGATCGAGATGCGCGGGGAAGACGGCAAGTTCAAAGACAAAGTCGTAGCCGTGGACGTAGTCGGCGCAACGAGCCAGCTCTTAGTGGTTGGCGAGCGCGGCATCGGCAAGCGAACCGACGTAGCCAGTTATCCGCTGCAGAATCGTGGCGGCAAGGGCGTGCTGACCATGCAAATTACCGAGAAGACGGGTAAAGTCGTCGACGCGGTAGTGGTAGTTGCAGACGACCGGCTAATGATCATCACCAAGAACGGGATTACTATCCGGATGGAGGTCAACACCATTCGCCTGGCGAGCCGCAGCACACAGGGCGTGAAGCTGATCAACCTGGAGCCCGGGGACGCCATTGCCAGCATCGAGCGCCTGGCCCGGGCCGAGGACGTGGAAGAAACTGGGAAAGTGAAGACGGACGAGACGGCAGCGGGCGAAGCGGACACGGCGCCAGGGTCCGATGATTCGGAGAAGACATTAGAGGATATCATTGACGCGGAAGATGAAGAGTAAATTCCGCAGCTTTGATTGCCTGCTTTCACGCTGAAGTCAATTACTATGGCGAGGAACGGCGTTCCTCGCCACGTCAATGACTCTCAGCTAGACTGTAACTTAGATGGAAGCATTCGCCTCAACATTCAACACTCAACTTCTAACACTCCCAATGGAAGCCTTTCTCAATCATTTGCCGTCGCATATACGAAACGATGTTCACCTCGATGTGCCGTTGCGGAAATACACAACACTCCGGGTAGGAGGTCCGGCGGATCTTTACTTCCGCGCTGACATGCCGGATGACCTTGCCGAGATTGCGGCCACGGCGCAGCGATTGCAAGTCCCCTATCTGCTTCTGGGTGGCGGCAGCAACGTCTGTATCAGCGACCGTGGTGTTCGAGGACTCGTTTTGCACAATCTCTGCCAGAGCTGCAAGATTGGCGAGGTTACCCGAGTCGATGCGGGTTATCCCTTCATGAAGCTGTTTCAGGGTGCATTACGGGCGTCGCTTTCCGGGCTTGAATTCGCGGTCGGAATTCCGGGAACCGTCGGCGGCGCGCTCGTCAGTAATGCGGGAGCATACCGGCAGAACATTTGCGACCTGGTAACGGAGATCGATGTTGTCGAGGAAGGCGAGCGCAAGACCGTCGGCCCGGAATGGATGGAGTTTTCCTATCGTGACAGCCGGCTGCGTCGATCTAGGGCGCCGGCTGCCACATTAATATCTGTTACTTTGAGATTGGCGCCGAGGCCCCGGCTGGAGATCATGGCGCGGGCAAGAGATAACCAATCGCAGCGAATCTATAAGCAGCCCTGGTATCCTTCGGCAGGCAGTTTTTTTAAGAATGTCAGCAACCCCGCGCTGGCGGAGAGTTTTCCGGACCTCCCGAAGCCGATGAAAGAAGCGGGCGTCATTCCGGCGGGATTTCTCAGCGCGGCGTGCGGGTGTAAGGGATTGACGGTCGGCGGAGCGGAGATCAGCCGGCGGCATGCGAACTTCGTGGTAAACCGCGGCAACGCCACGGCGACCGATATCTGGCATCTCACACGAGAAGTCAAACGACGAGTGAAGGAACGGTTCGGCGTTGAGCTCGAAGAAGAGGTCATGTTCGTGGGGGATTGGGGCCTAGAGAAATGCGTCTAGTCCACGCCGGTCTGGTGATTGCGACATTTGTTGGAAGCTTCGCGGTTTGTGGCACCCCTACTCGTTTTGTCGATGTATCGCCGTCACAGCCTCCAAGCGTCTTGATCATCCTTACGGACGATCAAGGTTATGGCGACCTTGGAATCAACGGAAACGATAAGGTCCATACTCCCAACATAGATGCCTTCGCAAGGGAGAGCATCCGTCTCACCCAGTTCCACGTCTGTCCGGTTTGCACTCCAACTCGTGCTAGCCTGATGACCGGCCGTTTTAACTTCCGAACCTGCGCGATCGATACGTTCAAAGGCCGTGCGATGATGCACCCGGACGAAGTTACGATCGCCCAGATGCTCTCCCGTGGCGGATACCGGACCGGAATCTTCGGCAAGTGGCACCTGGGAGATAACTACCCGCTTCGCCCGATGGATCGTGAGTTCCAGGAAAGCCTTGTCATCCGCGGAGGCGGATTGGCTCAGCCCTCAGATCCCCCGGGCGGCGGTCACTATACCGACCCAACTCTCTGGCGCAACGGCAAGCCAAAAAAGCATAAGGGTTATTGCACCGATATCTTCACGGACGCTGCCATTCGATTCATCGAGAAAAACAAGGACCGGCCATTCTTCACCTACCTAGCTACCAATGCGCCTCACGTTCCGCTCGAAATCGGTGAAGAGTATGCCGCTCCATACCGCTCCTCCGGCCTGGATGAGACGACCTCCCGCGTATACGGGATGGTGACGAATATCGACGGTAATGTCGGCCGATTGCTGGCGAAGCTCAGGGAGCTGAAGCTGGACGAGAACACGATCGTAATATTCATGACTGACAACGGACCTCAACAGGCTGGACGCTTCAATGCCGGATTGCGTGGAGTCAAGGGATCGGTCTATGAGGGCGGAATACGTGTGCCCTGCTTTATTCGCTGGCCCATGCAATGGCCGGGTGGGCGTGAGCTTCCACAACTTACCGCGCACATAGACATCGTTCCGACCCTGATCTCAGCTTGTGGAGTCCGGAAGCCGGAAGGTGTCCGTTTGGATGGCCGTGACCTGAGTCCACTACTAGACCCACGGCACGGCCGCTCCATTTGGCGCGACCGAACGCTCTACTTTCAATGGCATCGCGGTGACAAGCCGGAGATGTACAATAACTGTTCCGCCAGGAATCAGCGTTTCAAGTTAGTCAACGGCAAAGAACTTTACGATCTGGACGTCGATCCGGCCGAATTGCGCGATATCTCCGCGGAACATCCCGAGATCGTCACGGCCATGAGAGCCGGTTACGAAGGCTGGTTCAAGGACGTTTGTTCGACCCGTGGCTTTGAGCCGGTTCGGATTGCCGTCGGAACGAAGCATGAGAACCCAA
>JBGPOG010000299.1:0-5968 GCA_041487935.1 Chthonomonadia bacterium
CAATCCCCATGCGGACCGACAGGGTAATCCCGCTGTATGGCGATTCGTAGATATGGTGAACTCCGGAGCTGCGGGTGCGCCGGATGCCACGCTCAATCCCGTACTCGATCGCTGGAGGCAAACGGCGGCCGGCCAAGATCGCGAACGGGTGGCCAATGCGTCGCGCGAGTTCCAGGAAGCGTTCAAGCTTGAGAACGACAAGAGCCCGTTCTGGATCCGGAGCCCCGCGGACGAAAGCGCCCTCCCGCCGGAAGCCAGATCCGCTATCGGCGCGGCCCGCGCCCGGCTCGATGAGCACCGCAAGAACGCTCCGCCGCCGATCGAGTATGCCAATGGCGCCCAGGATGGAGGCGTCCCGGAGAGCACTCACGCCGGCATTCACGATGTCAAGGTCCACATCCGCGGCAGCTACCTTCGCCTTGGCGATTTGGTTCCCCGCCGGTTTCCGGTGGTGCTTGCGGGAGAAAAACAACCGCCCATCACCAGGGACAGCGGCCGCGTAGAGCTGGCCAATTGGCTCGCTAGCCCCAAGCATCCTTTGACGGGCCGCGTAATCGTCAACCGTGTCTGGCGGCACCATTTCGGCGAGGGCATCGTTCGTACCCCGAGCAACTTCGGTTTCCTCGGCGAGCGGCCCACGCACCCCGAGCTGCTCGATTGGCTAGCGGCGACTTTCACAGAGAGGGAGAGGGGGAGAGGGGGAGAGGGGGAGAACACCCCTTCGCCAAAAACGGGATCGGATCGAACACACCCGACCATCGGAGGTC
The DNA here is from genome assembly GCA_041487935.1 of Chthonomonadia bacterium. Lineage (GTDB taxonomy): Bacteria > Armatimonadota > Chthonomonadetes > Chthonomonadales > CAJBBX01 > JBGPOG01. Next base: position 768 of record JBGPOG010000299.1, read on the forward strand.
GCGCTCCCTCTCTCCCCCTCTCCCCCTCTCCCCCTCTGGGCTTGGGCTGGTCCCTGAAACGGCTTCACCGCCTCATCATGCTCTCATCGACGTACCAGCAGTCGAGCGTGGCGCCGGCTCAGACGGTCAAGGCCGACCCGGATAACCGGCTTTTCAGCCGCATGAACCGCCGCCGTCTCGAGGCCGAAGCCGTACGCGACAATCTGCTGGCAGTCGCCGGGCAGCTCGATCCGAAGATGGGCGGTGTCGGCGAGCGCGACTTCAATGTTCCGCGCCGAACGCTCTATTTGATGACGGTCCGCTCGGATCGCACCGGTTTCGGCTCGCTGTTCGACATGGCCGATTCTACTAACAGCGTAGACCGCCGGACGATCTCAACCGTCGCCCCGCAAGCGCTGTTTATGATGAACAACCCGTTCATCGTCGCTCAAACGAAGGCGCTTGCGAAGCGGCTGCTAGACGATCTCGAAGCGGACGATCGTTCCCGAATCCAGAAGGCGTATAATATACTGTATGCGCGCAACGCAAGTCCGAAGGAGGTGCGCATCGGCCTCGCATACCTTTCGCGAGCCCGAAGCGCCAGCGTAGTCCAGGCCTCCACCGCACCCGCGCCCGCGGACCGTCAGGCCTGGGAGCGCTATTGCCAGATACTGCTCTGCGCGAACGAACTTATATATGTCGACTGATGCATTGGGCAGACAGGGCTTACCAGAAACATGAAAGCGCTTCATACACAGGGTGGAAATGAATTGCTCGCGTTGCCGCTTGAGCTAAAGCCTTTGTTCTGGGAATACGATTTTGACACATTGAGCTGGGACAAGGATCGGGACCTCGTTGTCTCAAAGGTGCTTAACAGCGGCTCATGGGATAACCTGCAGTGGCTGCGTGGATGCGTTGGCGATCGCTACCTCCGGGACTGGATCACGGCCCACAAGGGCCGGGGGATGGGCAGACGGGACTTGAGGTTCTATCAGTTTCTATTCCGGATCCCAAAGAAGCTGATCTCTGAATGGCTCGCAGCACCCGAACGCAAGATATGGGATAACAGGTAGGGTGCTTGAACATACACACGGAAGTTATGTCGGAGCATCAGGCCCAAGTCCTGAGATTGCTCGGAAAGCCGCTTTCCGAAAGAGGCTTTTATCTTGCGGGAGGGACTGCGATTGCGCTGTATTTTGGCCATCGCGTTTCGGAAGACTTGGATTGGTTCACTGATGACGCACTGGAAGACCCTCTCGAACTCGCTGCCGATATTCGTTCCATTGCCGGCAAGTTCGAATTGGGACTCTATGAGCCCGGCACACTTTATGGTGTGGTGAACGAGACGAGGATAAGCTTTCTCAAGTTCAGATACCCAAGGCTAAGCGAACTGCTCCACGTTTCCGATCCGGAATTCGCGATGGCGGGACTGGATGATTTGGCGTGCATGAAGCTTGCGGCCATCACAAAGCGCGGAGAGAAAAAAGACTTTGTTGATCTCTATGAAATGATAAGACATCACTGTAAACTTCGGAGAATCATTGAATTATATTGTACAAAGTTCAAAGTGAGCGAAGTCAAAACCGTCTTCCGATCTCTGACATGGTTTGAGGAGGCAGAAATGAGCCGCATGCCGAATATGATCGAACCGTTGGAATGGGGAACGGTCAAGAAGTCCATCGAAGGCTGGACCAGGGAGATAACCGGATGAAACAATCCGATCCATTGCACGGCATCATGCCCCAATTCTTGAGCCGCCGCGAGATGCTGAAGTACGCCGCCAACGGCTTCGGCATGCTAGGACTGGCAGGCCTCCTGGCTGAAGATGCCTCTGCGCGTCCCGAAATCGGAGCTCGCAGCTCGGAAATCGGAAATCCGTTATTCCAACGTCCGCCAATGTTCACCCCTCGCGCAAAGCGGGTCATCTTCTTGTTCATGTCGGGCGGGCCGTCCCATGTCGATACTTTCGATCCCAAGCCGCGCCTCAGGGCCGACATGGGCAAGCCGCTTCCGTTCCCCAAGCCCCAGCTCGAGCGCACAAAGACGGGGAATCTCCTGGGTTCGCCGTGGACCTTCCGGAAGCACGGCCAGGCGGGAATCGACGTCAGCGAGCTTTTCCCGCACTTAGCCACGTGCGTCGACGATATGTGCATTATTCGCGGAATGTACGCGGATAATATCAACCACAACGGCGCGTGCCTTCAGATGAATACCGGCGAGCAGGCGTTTAGCCGGCCGAGCATGGGCTCCTGGCTGACGTACGGCCTGGGCAGCGAAAACCAGAACTTGCCCGGCTTTATGGTGATCAGTCCCGCCCAGCCGGCGCAGGGAGCGCCGCTTTGGACTTCCAGCTTTCTTCCGGCGGCGTATCAGGGCACGCTGGTGGCTGACCTCAAGAACCCCATCGAAAACCTCCGGAACCAGCAGCTAACCATCCAGCAGCAGCGGGATCAGCTCAACACCCTGGATGCGCTGAACGAGCTTCACCATCGTGGCCGCCCGGACGATTCTCAGCTCAGTGCGCGTATCGCCTCGTTCGAGCTGGCTTTCCGAATGCAGATTCAGGCGCCGGAGGCCTTCGACGTGGAGCTGGAAAGCCCGGAAACCAAGAAGCTTTACGGGCTCGACGAAAAGATGACAGAGACGTTCGGCCGCCAGTGCCTCATGGCGCGCAGGCTGGTGGAGCGGGGTGTGCGGATGGTCCAGGTCTACCACACCGAAACCAGCAAGCGCAAGAGCTGCCAGCTCTGGGATCAGCACGGAAGCCTGAAGGAAGAGCTGCCCCTGAACTGCGGCTCCACCGACAAGCCCATTGCCGGACTGCTCAAGGACTTGAAGGGCAGGGGGCTGCTGGAAGACACCCTCGTCATCTGGGGAGGGGAGTTCGGCCGCACGCCGACCGCTGAAGGGACCAACGGCCGCGAGCACCATCCGTTCGGCTTCAGCATGTGGCTTGCGGGCGGGGGAGTGAAGGGTGGACAGGTCTATGGCGCGACGGACGAATTCGGCTGGTACGCCACCGAAAACAAGGTCCACGTCCACGACCTCCACGCGACCATCCTGCACCTCATGGGCATCGATCACGAAAAGCTCACCTACTTCTACGGCGGCCGGAACTACCGGCTGACGGATGTTTACGGGAACGTGGTCAAGTCGATCGTCGCATAAAGGTATTGAAATGGCAATCACAGCGCCACGGGGCGGAACAAAGCCCATTCGCAAACCGCGTGTATATTATCCTGTTTCCGATGGAGAGCCAATGGGAGAGACCGACCTGCACCGCAAGCAGACAAGCTATCTGATCGACGCTCTGGATATTTGGTATTCGACGCAACCGAACATTTATGTTTCGGGCGATAACTTCATCTATTACGTGGAAGGCAATCCTCGCAAATGCGTCTCTCCGGACGTATACGTAGTGTTCGACGTGCCGAAGAAGACCCGCGATTGCTTCTTCACCTGGAAGGAGCGCGGCCGCCTGCCGCACGTCGTCATCGAGGTATCCTCCGAAAAGACCAAACGCGAAGATACGGGCAGCAAATTTGAGCTTTACGAACAGATACTGCGCGTGCCGGAATACTACTTATTCGATCCGACGGCGGACTACATCAAAGAACGGCTGCGAGGCTACAAGCTGCAGGGTAAGGGCTACCTCAACATTCCGCTGGAGAACGACCGTATGCACAGCGGGCTTCTCGAGCTCGATCTGGTAATCGAAGGCGATTTTCTTCGCTTGTACGACCCTGTCAACCATGAGTCGCTGCCAACGCCTGCGGAGCTTGCGTTGCGTGTACACGAATTGGACTCGCGGGCAAGCGGAGCCGATGCCGAGATCGCCCGGCTCCGAGCAGAGTTGGAGCGCCTAAAACAAGACCCGCAATGACGCTCGTCATGCTGTAACGCTAAGTCCAACTCAAACACGAACGATCTGTAGGGAACGGGCGCCGTCCCGTTCCCTGCACCACGGGAGCAGCGACGATGCAGGCCAACCTCGAAGGTAAAATCGCATTAGTCACTGGGGCCGCCCGTGGAATTGGGCAGGCGATTGCGGATATGCTGGCTGCCAATGGCGCCGGGGTGGTCTACACCGATATCGACATAGCGGGCGCGGGAGCTTCCGCTTCGCGAACGAGCAGCGCCGCCCTGAAGCTGGATGTCTCCGACCAGGCAGAGGTCGAGCGCGAGATATCGCGCGTCGTGCGCGAGTTTGGCCGGCTGGATATCCTGGTGAACAACGCCGGCATCAACACGCTGGCCCATCGAGTGGAGATCGACCGGTTCCCTGCGGACGAATGGGACCGAATCCTGAAGGTCGACCTGACCGGCCTTTTCTACGTCAGCCAGGCGGCGTCGCGCCACATGAGCGAGCAGAAGTCCGGCCGAATCATCAACATTGCGTCCATCGCCGGGTTGGTCCCTCTTCGCCTGCAGAGCGCGTTCGTCGCCGCTAAAGCGGGCGTGGTCAACCTCACCAAGTCGATGGCCCTGGAGCTCGGACCCCGAGGGATCCTGGTAAATGGGATCGCTCCCGGTTCCATCCTGACCGAGGGCACGAAGCAGCTTTTCTACGGCGAAGACGGCAAGTTCAAGGACTCCGTCGAGAAGATGCTGGCCCACGTCCCGCTTGGCCGGCCCGGATCGGTTGAAGAGGTCGCCCAATGCGCCCTGTTTCTCGCCGACCCTGCCAACAGCTACATGAATGGCCACATCCTGGTGGTCGATGGCGGTTGGACGGCGGGATACGCTCGCGAGTTTTGATTATTGAATCGTACTCGTCGTCGTACTCGGTCTTTGAACTTCCGATTACGACGACGAGTGCGAGTACGAGTACGAGTACGAAAAGGACTCCACATGGCCGAAATCACCCAATTCAAAGGCTACACCAGTCCCACACCCACCATTCCAAAGCCCGATGATCCCGTCTGGCCCGTCATCCTGACGGTCCAGGACGGCGTTCCGGTTGCCTACCCAGGCTGCCACGGACTCGGAGTGCGTGTTGTACACCCGGTCAACCCGAAAGCGCCGGCCAAGAATCAGGGCCTGGTGCTGTTCTATCTTCCGCCACACACAATCAACGCACCGGGCTCGCATGAAACCGAGGAAACCTATATCATCCTGGAAGGCTGCGGTGAGATGACATTCGCGAATGGCCGCAAGGAGCACGTGCACAAAGGGATGTTCATCTACCTCCCGCCCTGGTGCGAGCACGGAATCGAAAACAC
>JBGPOG010000300.1:0-5958 GCA_041487935.1 Chthonomonadia bacterium
CGAAATCATCGAGCTTCACCATGAAAAGAAGCTGGACTCACCTTCCGGTACAGCCTTATTGACCGCGCAGAAGATCGCAGCGACGCGAGCAAATCCTCCTATTCCGTCGCCGGCCGGAACGGTCGAGAAGGTCCCTGGCAGTCGTGGTGCGGTATCCGGCGACGTCCACATCCACAGCGTTCGGCTTCCCGGGTTAGTCGCTCACCAGGAAGTGATCTTTGGCGGCATCGGGCAGACCCTCACCATCCGCCACGATTCCATCGACCGGCGCAGCTTTATGCCCGGAGTAATCTTGGCAATTCGAAAAGTGCGCGATCTCCGTGGATTGGTTATTGGACTGGAACATCTTCTGTAAGGCCAAATCGGCAGGTGTGTTGAATGAACGACCGCCAGAACCACTCATCCCGGATATCCTCGCTCCCGGCCTGGACCTGATCGTCGTTGGCGCAGCCCCGAGCCTTCACGCCGCTCGGACAGGACATTACTACGCCGGGCCCCGCAATCGCTTCTGGAGTCTGCTTCATCTCTCCGGGTTCACGCCGTGTCAATTGCACGAAACGGAAGACCACCTTGTTCTAGGTTACGGGATCGGTTTGACCGCGGTCTTCAAGACTATAATCTCCACCAGTAACGATCTGCTTCCGCAGCCTTCAGCCGAGGATCGGCATTCCATAGCCGGCAAGCTCAAGCTCTATGCTCCAAGAGTCGTGTGTTACAACGGCCGCGACGTCTACCGGATGTGCCATGGCGAGGATCCTCCGCGCTGGGGCTTGCTGAGGGAAACGATTGGCACTTCGCTTCAGTTCGTCGTCCACAGCAGCAGCGGGCGCGCGGACCGCTGGGGGGCGGACCGATTGTTCTTGTGGCGTGAGCTGAAGGGAGTTGTCGACGGCCTCCGCCAGACGAGTCCATAGCAGGAAGGAGCGGCATCGGACTCGAAAGAGGAGCCACACGACTGATTCCACTTCATGGAGAACCGCAAGATGCCGCCGGCCAATCCGCTTCGCTTCCGACAGGTCCATCTGGACTTCCATACATCGCCACTGATCCCGGACGTAGGCCGGGATTTTGACGCCGATGCCTTCGCCCGCACGGTAGAAGAGGCGCACATCGACAGTATCACGTGTTTTGCGAAGTGCCACCACGGCATGTGCTACTACCCTACCACAGTTGGTCCGAAGCATCCGTCGCTTCCGTTCGATCTCCTCGGCTCGCAGATCGAATCGTGCCATCGCCGCAACATCCGCGTTCCGATTTACCTCACCTCCGTCTGGGACAGCTACATGGCGGAACTTCACCCGGAGTGGCAGCAGCGGAAGCTCGACGGCTCCCTGATTGGAGCTAAGCCGGGCGAGGCGGGATGGAAGTGGGTCTGCCTTAACAGTCCTTATTTGGACTACCAGGAACAACAGACGAAGGAACTCCTCGATCTTTACGAGTGCGATGGCTTCTTCTACGACATCGTTTTCCAGGCGAACGAGCTATCCGGGCGTGAGGACTCCGGATGCTGCTGCGAATACTGCCTGGCGAGCATGCGAAAACTCAATCTCAACCCTGAAAGTACGGACGATCAACGGAAACACAGCCAGATCATCATCGAGAAGTACATGAGCCGGCTGTCCGGTCTCATCCGGGGGCGCAAACCCAACGCGACGATCTTCTACAACAGCCGGGTACGCCAGGGTATGGGCCGGGAAAACCAATGGGTCACACACGTCGAGATCGAGGCGCTGCCAACCGGAGGGTGGGGTTACGCTTACTATCCATTCTGGGTCCGATATGCACGTAAGCTCAAAGCAGACCTGGCCGCCGACCACGGAGAGCAAATCCAAAATCCATCCACACGGATGGCCGTATTGCCAAAATCCAAAATCCAAAATCAGTTACCGACGATGGGCATGACCGGGCGGTTTCATCGTTCCTGGGCGGATTTCGGGGGGCTCAAGTCTGCGGCGGCATTGAAATTCGAGTGTGGAGCAATGCTGGCGAACGGCTCGGTGTGCTCGATCGGCGATCAGCTCCATCCCCGGGGCGCGCTCGATCCCGCGGTCTACGAAGCCATTGGCGAAGCCTTCTCAAAGGTCGAGCAATTGGAACAGTGGTGCAAGGACGCATCGCCGGTTACCGAAATTGCGCTCCTGCTGGTTGAGCAGTCGAACCAGAAGGCCGTGCGGAACGACAGCGACGAGGGCGCGGCCAAGATGCTCCTCGAGCTGCACCACCAATTCGACATCCTGGAGGCGGATGCGGATTGGTCGGATTACCGCGTCCTGGCGATCGCGGATCGAGGCAAGCCGACGCCGGAACTGACCGATCGTTTGCGCTTGTATCTCAGGTCGGGCGGAAAGCTGTTGCTCAGCCACGAAGCGCTTTTGGATCCTGATACAGGGCGTTTCGCGTTGGATGAGGAGATGGGTGTTTCATATATCGGGCCGCTGGAATACAATCCGAGCTTCTTCCGCCTTCGCCCCAACTTCAGGCATGGAGTTCGAGACTTCCATTGGGCGATGTTGGGCGCGGGGTCGGTTGTCGCACCCACTTTGGAGACCGACGTGATGGCCGATGTCTTTGCGACCTACTTCAATCGCGCGCCGGAGCACTTCACATCGCATTACTACTCCCCGCGAACGGACGTCACCGGCGCGCCTGCGGTGACATGGCACAAGAACATCGCGTATATATACTCCGAAATCTTCAAAAGCTACCAGATGGAAGGCGATTCGATCTACCGGCGGTTGGTGGGGAACGCCCTCGATCTGCTATTGCCAATTCGCCTGCTGCAAACTGACGCGCCTCCATCCACGGAGGCCACTCTAGTGAAGCAAGAAAATCGGACGGTCGTCCACCTGGTGAATTATCAACCGAATCGCCGCGGATCCCACGTCGAAGTAATCGAGCAAGTTGTCCCATTAACCGACATTCAGGTTGGTCTTAGAACGAATAAGCCGCCGTCGAGCGCGTACATGGCGCCAGATGGAAGGCCGCTCGAGGTCCGTTATGCGGAGGGAGTTGCATGGGTCACGGCGCCACGGGTCGAAGAGCACGGTATGGTTGTTTTCGAAGCCTGACTTGAGAATGCGCCTATGTACAAATTATGACCCGCGAACGGACGGAATTCTTGACAGGAATCGCGCAAATGACTAGAATGGGGTCATAACTCGAAAGGAGAGTAAAGCCGATGCACAGGTTTATTCCACGATTTGTGCTGCCTGCCGCCGGTCTTTTCGCGCTGGCCGGATCGACTTATGCCGGGGCGGAGTCGATTGCCTGGACCAAGACGTTCGACAGCGCCCTCGCGCTGGCCAAGAGCTCCAACAAGCTGATCATGGCCGACTTTTACACAGATTGGTGAGGCTGGTGCAAAAAGCTGGATAAAGACACCTACACGAACGACAAGGTGATCCAGTTGACGGGGCAGTTTGTCCCGATAAAGCTCAATGCGGAAAAAGATGGTGCGGCCGTCGCCAAGAAGTACAAAGTCACAGGATTTCCCACGATCCTCTTCATCAACGGCGCGGGTGAGGTCGAGGGGAAAATCGGCGGGTATATGCCGCCGGAGGGGTTCTCACAGCAACTGACTACGATCGCGAAAGCGCATCGGGAATTTCCGGCGCTCGGCGCAAAAATGAAGGCTAATCCTGGGAATTCCGCCGTGGCCGCAGAGCTCGCCGGGATTTACGCCGGCCGCGGTAATATCGCCAAAGCGGAGACGATGCTCGAAATCGCGGAGAAGGGCGATCCCAGGTCCGGAAATGGCGCGCTGGCACGAGCTTATAACGCAATTGCAGACTATTATCAGGAAAAAGGGCAGTTCGACAGAGCCATACCGATCTTCACGAAGGCGATCAAGGCAGGCCAATCATCGAACGACATCGCTTATGCCCGCATCAGTATTGCATCGTGCTGCTTCTCCAAGAATAAGCCGAAGGAGGCTATCCCATCTCTCGAGGCGATTCTAAAGATGAAGGATGCTCCGCAAGAGTACCTCGATCAAGCAAAGCAGATGTTGGATGCTGCGAAACGGGGAGGCGGCCAGTAAACCTGCAATTCCCTAATCGCGACAGATCACGCGTAGGCGGCAGGGAAGCAATCTCCTTGCCGCCCGCACGCGTTTATGACGCCGCTTATGCGGACGCAAGGTAAAATACCTATGTCCGGTGTCTTTTCCTATATTTATCTCAGCGTAACAACAGCCGCCGATTCGTGTCACAGAAGTTAACGGCTGCAGATGAAATCGCTGAGTTCGGCCAGGCGCTATAGAAAATGCCCTTCAACCATCATCGACCTTACAACCTCATTGCGATCGGAGTCTCTGCATTTCTTGCCCTAATCTTGGGTACAGTGCGGGCCCAGACCGCAAAACCCGCAATCACCCCCGAGCAGACCGAATTCTTCGAGACCCGGGTTCGCCCTGTGCTGTTCAAGAGCTGCTTTACGTGCCATGGACCGGAGCAGCAGTTGGGTAATCTTCGACTGGACTCCGAATCGGCCATGAAAAAGGGGAACGCGCACGGCCCTGGAGTGATTCCGGGCGACCCGGATAAGAGCTTGCTTGTCCAGGCCATCCGCTATACCGGCAAGATTAAGATGCCGCCATCCGGCAAGTTGACACTAGCGGAAATCGACGCGCTGACTCAGTGGGTAAAGACGGGCGCCACCTGGCCGGAATCGACGGGAAGTAAGCCGGCCGTCACAGCCAAAGAGCTTGTCATCACGGAAGAACAGCGTCGATTCTGGTCGTTCCGTCCAATCAAGAAGCCTGCGGTTCCCGCAGTGAAAGATGCATCCTGGGCAGTCTCGCCGATAGACCGCTTCATTCTGGCCAAGCTCGAGCGGAAGAATCTGCGTCCGGCCGCAAAAACGGACCGGCGTTCTCTCATTCGCCGAGCGTATTACGACCTCATCGGGCTTCCGCCGACAATCGCGGAAATCGAAGAATTCGTCGCCGACAAATCTCCGAATGCGTTTGCAGGAGTTGTAGACCGGCTTTTGGCGTCTCCCCAATACGGCGAGCGTTGGGGGCGGCTGTGGCTGGACGTGGCCCGGTATGCCGATACGCGCGGCTACGTCTTTACGGAAGATCGCGTTTACCATAACGCCTATACCTACCGGGACTATGTCATTCGCGCATTTAACGACGACCTGCCGTTCAATCGCTTCATCGTCGAGCAGTTGGCCGCCGATAAGCTAAATCTTGGTGATGACCGCAGGCCGCTGGCCGGACTGGGTTTCCTGACCGTCGGCCGCCGCTTCCTGAATAATCCGCACGATATCGCCGACGACCGGATCGACGTGACCGCGCGGGGATTTTTGGGCCTCACGGTCAACTGCGCCCGATGCCACGACCACAAGTTCGACCCAATTCCGACCAAGGACTATTATTCGCTATACGGCGTGTTTGCAAGCTCGACCGAGCCAAATCCACCCTTGAGCATATCGCCTAAAGAGATCACAGAGCCTTACGAGAAGCAGAATAAAGAGCTATTCGAGAAGGAAAAGCAGGCGAAAGAGATCGTGCGCGTCCAGGTGAGAGGACTGAGGGACAAGATCAAGAATAACCCCGAAGCGCTTTCCAAGGACTTCAAGGCCGTTCTCCAGCGGATTCGGGTCAATGCACTGCCATCGGACTCTGAGCTTGCCACGCTCGCGCCTGTTTTCGAGCCGGCGGCGCGAGATACACTCAAATCGGTTCAGGATTCGATCGCGAACTTGAAAAAGACGATGCCGCGGACGCCTGAATTTGCAATGGCGGTGCAGGACATTCCAAATCCTATCACGCCTCACGTATTCCTTCGCGGAAATCCAAATAATCGCGGCGACGAAATCCCGCGGCGCTTTCTCGCGGTGCTCTCGGGCCCGGACCGCAAGCCCTTTACCAACGGCAGCGGGCGGTTGGATCTGGCGGACGATATTGCTAGCAACGATAATCCGCTGACCGCCCGGGTGATTGTGAATCGC
>JBGPOG010000301.1:0-5953 GCA_041487935.1 Chthonomonadia bacterium
CCGGCGGGTCCGCCGCCAACTCCGGCCCACGGCGGAGGCCCATGATGCCCGCTTGCTTTCCAAGCCTCTATAGCCGCGCGGCGTTCCGAGGATACTATCTGTCCGTGATTGGCGCTTCCGGATCCACCACCGGCAGACTCAGGAGGACCATTCTTGCCTTGCCCCGGTCCTGAGTTTCCCGTAGGGCCGTGTCCTACGGGACCCTGTCCGCCAGCCGCATGTTCCTCCGGATCGTGCACTGTCGTTGCCGGATGTTCTTGATTTGTAGAACTATGTTGTGTTTGTGCCGAACCCAGCGAATCCTTATGGGAGTCCGTACGCTCCGCGACGGGAGGTTTCGGCGCCTCGCGTCCGTGGTTACCCCGCGCACCACCTCCAGCCTGCTTTTGCGCAAGGCAAGAAGCGGTAATCGCCAGTATCCCAAGCGTCGTCAAACCGGTCATCATTGATTTGGTTGCGTTCATCTCATTCACTCCTTGCGAACTCTATGCGGTTCGGGGCTGCGGATCTATTGTCCCGCCAACCCGTTGCTTAAAGTTTGTTTTCCATAAATCCGAGAATCAAACGATACAAGTTTCCATGAATCCGGAAAACAACCCATACCTGTCGCAACGTGGATCCAATCATACCGGCAACAGCGCGGCCTGCGAGACGATAGGCTCTCCCAATCTTGTCATCGCCGCCATGAAGGTCGGGCCACCTGGCCCAGTTCTTGCGGTGCGGCCTCTGGTTGAACTCCACCCCTTAACGAAGGATAGCTACGCGTGGGTTTCACCGGCTGCTTGGGTCGCCACAAGAAGATCTTCGTAGACTGTGTGAGGGATTTACTCGCCAGGTGGCGTAAGTGAACGGTACTGCTGTTAGCCCGGATTATCCATCTGCTGCTGGAGCGCGGGCGTCCCTCCCGCATTCCGCCATGTTCATGATTTAGTCACGTTAGTAGGAATCGGGCGAGGTCCACGTCATCCCGTATATCCGCTTTTGACTTGGCGGAGAACGTTCGTGTACAACGAACGCAATAAGGAACCCGGCACGATTCTCAATATCTGCGAGTAGTTAACCGCCACCTCCCGAATCCAATTTGACATCTCATTGATGACCCAGCTATAATGCACAGGTTCGCGGTGAGCGGCAGGATTATGTCATTTGCGGTTGTTGCGGCTTGCTCATGGCGATAGCAGGACCCTTCAAGGCATTCGAAAGGCCTTTTTTCTGACTCCGCGCTGCCATACCACCCGGCGCGCGCGCAAGGACACGATGGATCCCGCCAGTAAAACTGCAATTCTTCGAATTGGTGAGGTTTGGCTATGCTCCGGCAGATGCTGCGAGGGCGAGTCGCCTACAGCCAAATACGGGCCTTCCTCGCCGTCCTCGGGCCGGGGATCATCGCCGCCAGCGCGGGTAACGACGCCGGCGGCGTAGCCACTTACTCCCAGGCCGGCGCCCAGTATCAGTACACTCTTCTCTGGGTCCTCTTCTTCCTCACATTCAGCCTCGCGATCGCGCAGGAGATGGGCGCGCGCATGGCTGCCGTCACCGGCAAGGGCCTGGCAGATCTCATCCGCGAAGAGTTCGGCGTCAAAACCACCGTATTTGCAATGACCGCGCTCGTCGTAGCCAATGTTGCGACCACGGTCGCCGAATTTGCCGGAATTACGGCCGTAATCGAAATGTTCCTGCCTGGCAGGGCCCGGCTGATCATCGTCCCGATCGTAGCCTTCGGCATCTGGCTTCTTGTGGCGCGCGGCACCTACCGGCGCGTCGAGAAGATCTTCCTGGCAATGTGCTCGGTCTATCTGGCCTACGTCATCGGGGCATTCGTCGCGGATCCGCCCTGGGGAACCGTCCTGCGGCAGACCTTTATCCCGGACTTCTCCACCGTCAAGCCGAATCTGGCGTACGTGCAGATCGTAATCGCTCTGGTGGGAACGACGATCGCGCCCTGGATGCAGTTCTACGTACAGAGCTCGGTGCGCGATAAAGGAATCCGAACCGAAAACTATCCCTTCGAGAAGCTGGACGTGCTCACCGGCGCCGTGCTTAGCAACCTGATATCCTTCTTCATGATCGTCGCTTGCGGAGCGACGCTGTTCGGGCGGAACATTCCGATCGAATCGGCGTCGGACTACGCCCAGGCGCTCGGGTTCCTCGGGTCCGCGTCGAAGTACCTGTTTGCGATCGGCCTGTTCAACGCGGCCATGGTCGGCGCCGTGGTGGTCCCCTTGTCTACCGCTTATGCGGTCACGGAATCGCTCGGGTGGGAGTCCGGCCTTGGAAGGCGCGTACGTGAAGCGCCGCTTTTCATTGGGGTCTACACCGCGGTAATCGTGATCGCTGCGCTGGTGATTCTCGTGCCGCGCGCCCCTCTGTTCGGCATCATCCTGGTCGCCCAGGTCATCAACGGGATTCTCTTGCCGGTCGTATTGGTGCTCATGCTGAAGCTGATCAACAAGCGTCGTCTCATGGGCAACTACACGAACGGCCCCGTTTACAACGCCATCGCCTGGCTGACGGTAGTGGTGGTGACGTGCCTCTCGGTGGTCTACCTCGTGATGTCGATCCTGCCGCACGGGTAGGACTGAAGGCTGAAAGCTGAAGGCTGAAACGACGAATCTGCCCTTGAGCGGATTACTTGATTATAAAGGTGCTGATGACGCGCCCTCTGCCGTAACGATGACGTACTGTCGAGAACAGGAGGCCTTCATGTCCACGATTCAACAGAACGAACTTACTGTCCTGCTGCAACTCCTTGAGGCGAATGCCAGGGCCTTGCTTCAGGCGGCGAAGGATGCAGAAGGTGATTTCTGCGAGGTTGAGGCGGCGCTCGGAGAGTTTATTCTGCGGTTGCGCCCTTCCCTGGCGTAATCCGCCCTGCGGGTTTGCAGCGTTAGTATTTCACGAGACTACGCATGCCCGGAATGCGTCACTGCGCTGTACCGGTGGGATAGCCGGGAGAGGAGGGTGACAACATCGGAGGGTGAGGGACGTTACGGGTCGGTGCGGTATCGCTGCAAGCGTTGCGGGAAGAGCTGCTACGCTCCCCCGAAAAACTGGCCGATGCGGATAAGGTGCGCACGGAGTTCCGTTACCTGTGGAAGAACCGCCATCGAATGCGTTACCAATGGCTCAAACAACAGGGGGTTTCCCATCGGCAGCGGGGCAATGGAAAGCGCCATCAAGCAGTTGAGCACAAAGCGCCTTCGGCAACCGGGAATGAAGTGGTCCAAAAGTCGAAGACCCGTATGGCGAGGAGCGCACGATATGCTCAGCCTTCGAGCGGCACACCTGAGTGGCGAGCTAAGCAACACGGTTCGTCGCCATAACCACTCGCTACACAACGCTGCCGCCCGCTTCACAAGGCCAATATTGCAATTAGCTGCATAAAGACTCCCCAAATGCCGACACACGCCCGCCTTCGAGCCGGCTCTTGACATTGGATTGTGCGCGCGGATATAATACGCGCTGTTCGTTGGGCGGGAACGCCCGCCGGCGATTCAAGCAATCGTTCCGGCGCCATCGTCTAGAGGTTAGGACAACGGGTTTTCATCCCGTAAGCCGGAGTTCGATTCTCCGTGGCGCTACGAAGGGTAATGAGGTAATTAGGTGATTGGGCCCGATGCTCCCAATTACCCAACAACCCAATTACTTAACAACCCGATGGGCCGGGGTGGCGGAATTGGCAGACGCGCATGGTTGAGGGCCATGTGGGGGCAACCCTGTACGAGTTCAAATCTCGTCCTCGGCATACTTAATCAATAGAACCTACAAAACACGAAGACACGAAGACGCGAAGAAGACATAGATGAAACGAGGGCGCGGGCGGCGCGGCGAAAGGGCTGCCGTTGCTCTCTATTTTGTTTTTCTTCGAATCTTCGTGCCTTCGTGTTTAGTACTGACCGTACTATCGATTGATCGTTGTGGTCTCCTTGAATGGGATGCCTCGCTTGACGAGCTCCTCGACGAACTTTGTACCTGGAATGGCCTGTTCGAGCGGATGGGCGCCGGTCTTCACAATTCCCCTGGCTACCATCTCACACACGATTGCGGCTGAGAACCCCGTCGTCCGTTCCATCGCGCTGAAGCCGGTGGGTTCGTCGTGGAAATCCATGATGTCGAACTGGCGGGTGATCTCCTTCCCAGCCTTCATGCCTTTGCACGTCACGCGAACGACGACCAGGTCGCGATCCTCCGGAAAGTCGATCTTTGGGGCGGCGACCTTATGGAACACTTCTCGCGGCACAATCTCCACGTCCCCAACTCTGACGGGTTCCAACTCCAGTAGGCCGAGATCTTTGATCACCTTGAACTTGGCGTGGTGGCCGGGGTAGCGCACGGTCTTATACTCATATTTCTCGATCCGGCCCTCGAAAGTGAGCGGCGCCGTCGAGGCGCCTCCGGAGGTTACGAACGCTTCGCAGCGTCCTACCGGCGCCGGGAACTCGATCTCCTCCAATTCGGTGAAGGTGTCGACTTCGACAACCTTGCCGTCCCGAAGCACGTGGGCTTTGCCGAAGTACTCCACCGTCAAACCGCTGATGGCGAAGACCAGCTTGTAGTCCAACGGAGGGCGTGGCTCTAGCGGCAGACCGCCGCACCGCGCCTGGATCTCGCGGCACACATCCATGGTCTCGATGCCGTAAAGCGCTAATGTATTGACGAGTCCGGGCGCAAGCCCGCAATCCGGTACGATCGATACGCCTGCGCTTTTCGCTTCTTCGTCAAGCGACAATATCTTCAGCGCGACCCAGGTATTTCCCCCAAGGTCGCACATGTTTGCGCCGGCTTCGATTGCGGCTACGGCCACCTGCGGATGCATGTAATACGGCACCGCGCTGAGGAGAGTATTGACCGGCTCCAGGAATTTGGTCAGCGCGACGGGATCGCTCGCATCGACAGAGGTTGAGAAAATCCGGTCCGCCCTTTCAGGGACAAGCGCGCTAAGGCGAGACGCCGCGCGCTCCGCGGCTCTTGCGTCGGAATCCGCTATCCAGACGGCGTCCGGTTGTCCAAACCGCAGAAAGTCGTACGCCGCTGCGGTTCCCTGCTTGCCGGCCCCGAGCACGGCGAACACCATTTTCTTGTCCTGTCTCTTCATGGTCGATTCCTCTCTGAATCAAAAACGCCCGGCTCCCGCTTGAATGCGGGTGCCGGACGCCGTTCATACGAAACTCTCGAATCAGCCCGAAGGCGGACCCGTGCGCGCGGGACACCCGTATGGTGTGCCGCGGGAGGTGTAAGAAGACATAATCAAAGTCACCAGTTCACGATGCATGTCGTCAATCCGCGCGGCGGCAAAAACGGTCGTTTGACCTATCATCGGTTCCCCCGGCCGCGATCTCTAGTAAGTAGTATATGTCCGGTAACCGCGATTGTCAAGCGGTCATCAAGCCAACCGGTCATCAAGCCAATTTCGCTAACAACTTGGGAACAAATTGCTTGTTTCCGGTAGTCAAGACTTTGGCGAAACGGATTTAGCCGTGCCGCGTGGTTGGAATTCGACTGGAGAGATACGTCATGAACGTCAAGGTAAGCAACGTGCCCGTCAGGGTTTATGAAACCGATGAGTTGATTATGGTTGCGGCGCCGCTGCCGGGGCTGGGGCCGGAGAATATCCACCTTCGCATCTCGGCGGACCGGATTGTCATTCAGGGGGACGAACGAGGGCCGCGACAGCACCTTCGGACGATGCTTCTGGCGGAATGGACGGTAGGGCCATACTTCCGTGAGATCAGCCTGCCGCATACGGTCGATCCGATGCGCGCGAATGCGTCGTACGGCAACGGAGTTCTCGCAATTTCGCTGCCGAAGGCAAAGGCCGGCAAGGACGAAGACGTAGAGGAGTTTACGCTCGATACGATCACTTCCACACACGGAAATCACGTCGGACACGTTGGGAGCGATATGCGTCCGGTGCAATAGTAATGATGCAACTCAAACCGGCCAAAATGAACGG
>JBGPOG010000302.1:0-5947 GCA_041487935.1 Chthonomonadia bacterium
ATTATCCCGAAGGCGATGATCGACGGCGACGAAGGCTGTTACTTGCTTCCGATTCGCCCGGACGCCGGTTATGTTGAAACGGCGCTCGTCGAACCGTGGGCGTGCGTCGTTTCCGCATACGTCCAGGCCCACCGCGACGGATTGAAGCCCGGCGGCTACCTGCTCGTTGTGGGAACCGAGGAAGCCGCAAACATCGGATTTGACTTTACTGGGACTTTCCGCATTGGCGGCTGCCCGCAAAAGATGTTCCTGGTTGGCGTAAAGGGGAATCCTGACCGGATTCTCCACGGATACGCTAAGAACTTCGGGATCGAATGCAAGGCCAGCACCGACGAGGCCATCGAGTGGGATTACGTCAAGGAATATGAGACGCGCAACCATGGGTTCGACGATATCTGGGTCCTTGGCGCAGAGGATTACGAAATTCTGGGCGATATCGCCAACTCGCTCGCGGACCATGGGGTGCTCAACATGATCGGCGGAGCGCCTCTTAAGCACAAGGTAAACGTGGACATTGGCCGGGTCCATTACAACTGGCACCATTATGTCGGTACCCCGAGCAACCGGCCGGCCAATGGTTACAAAGCAAGCCGCGCGGCAGAGCTGACTTCAGGGGGATTCTGCTGGTTTATCGGCGCGGGCGGACCGATGGGACAGATGCACGTCCAGCGCGCCGTTCAACTTCCCAATCCACCGAAGCGGATTGTGGCGACGGATATCGACGCGGAGCGGCTGCAGAGCGTGGCTGACCGATTTGGCGCAACGGCACAGCAACGGGGAGTCGAGTTGATCGCAATCAATCCAAACGATCTTTCTAAGGAACAATTCGACACGGAGCTGCACCGGCTTTCGGACGACCGCGGGTTCGACGACATCGTCTCCCTCGTCCCTGTGGCCGCGCTGATCGAGCACGCGGCGGATTTTCTGGCAGACGGGGGCTGGTTCAATATCTTCGCCGGCGTGGCGAGGGGCACGATCGCGCACCTGGACCTCGATTCGGTCGTGCGTCGAGGCGTGCGTTATCTGGGAAGCAGCGGCTCCAGCATCGCGGATATGCGGCAGACGCTTGAAAAAGTAGAGTCCCACGAGCTTTCAACGAACATGTCGCTTGCCGCGATCGGGGGTATGAAGGCGGCTCGTGAAGGGATCGAGGCGGTTAAAGAGGGGCGTTTTCCCGGGAAGTCGCTGATCTTTCCGCATATCCCCGATCTCCCGCTCACGCCGCTGCCGGAGCTTAAGACTGTCTATCCAAGCGTGTTCGCAAAGCTAAAGGACGGCCAATTCTGGACGAAAGAAGCGGAGGAAGAACTGCTGAGGGTAACGTCAAAGACTTAAACACGAAGGATGGTAGTATCGAAGGAATTGTCGCCATGTTACAGATGCGTGACCCGCTATTGCCGGACCACATTGAAAGGATTGCGACGGAGATAGTCGATTCGGCGTTCAAGGTGCATAAAGCTCTTGGCCCGGGCCTTCTTGAGACAGTGTATGAGACCTGCTTGGTTCGTGAGCTTCGAAAGCGCGGCCTGAGTGTCGCTACGCAGGTTCCCGTACCAATTACGTACGATGGCGAAGTTCTCGAAACATGCCTTCGACTGGATGTATTGGTTGAAGGACTAATCATAATCGAGATTAAGGCCGTCGAGGAGATGAACCCGGTTTTTGAGGCGCAGATTTTGACTTATCTCCGGTTATCGGGATTGCGTCTTGTCTTTCTCATCAATTTCACGGTGCCACGGATTAAAGATGGGTTGCGGCGAGTAGTCCGTTGACCTGGGTCCGTTCCTTCGATTCTTCGTGCCTTCGTGGTCAATTGGCTTTTTGGAGGAGATATGCGTAGGTTGGATGGGCGGGCGGCGATTGTTACCGGGGCGGCGCAGGGGCTGGGGGAGGCGATTGCGCGGCGATTGGCGGCTGAGGGGTGCGCGGGCGTTACGATCGCCGATCTGAACTCCGAGAAAGCCCGCGCAGTGGCCGACGCGATCATGGACGAATTCGGCTGCAAGGCATTGGCAGTTCAGGTCGATATCACCGATGAGCCGCAGGTTCGGGCGATGGTCGACGCAACCCGTGAAGCATTCGGCTCGGTGGATATTTTGGTCGCCAACGCCGGAATCCTTATTGCGAACGATATCACGGAGTTTCCGCCGGAGAAGTGGCGCGCCGTGTTGAACGTCAACCTCTTCGGCTATTTCCTCTGCGCTCAAGCGGCCGCGAGGGTTATGGCCGAGCAGAAGGGCGGGGTTATTATCCAGATCAACTCCAAATCCGGCAAGAAAGGCAGTTTCCGGAATTCGGCCTATGCCGCGAGTAAGTTTGGCGGGATCGGTTTGACTCAGTCCATTGCGCTCGACCTGGCCCCGCACGGAGTGCGGGTGAATGCAATCTGTCCCGGCAATCTGTTGGACGGCACGCTCTGGCAGGAAAGCCTCTACGAGCAGTACGCCAAGAACCAGGGGGTGACGGTTGAGGAGATTCGCCGGAAGTACGAATCTCAAGTCCCGCTGGGGCGTGGCTGCGCGTACGAAGACGTTTGCAATGTGGTGGCATTCTTGGCCTCGGACGAAGCGAGCTACATGACCGGCCAGGCGATCAACGTGACCGGCGGGCAAGAGATGCATTAGGGGTTCATTTTCCAATGCCTAAAACCCAAACCCGCTTCGTCTGCCAGACTTGTGCATACGAATCTCCGCGCTGGCTGGGCCGATGCCCGGAGTGCGACGGATGGAACTCCTTTGTCGAAGAGATCCGGATCGTCGATAAATCGCCAATTGCCGCGCGTTCCGGAGCCCTCCAGGTAACAGTTGCAGGCCGGCCTATTCCGATTACGGAGGTTTCTTCAACCGCCCTGGACCGAATGCCGACAGGCATCGGAGAACTGGACCGCGTTCTGGGAGGCGGGATCGTTCCCGGCGCGTTGGTCCTGGTCGGCGGCGATCCTGGAATCGGCAAGTCGACGCTGATGACGCAGGTGGCGCATGCTGTCAGTGTGGGGGTATGGAAGTGTGGAAGTGTGGAGGAACATATGATTTCCACCTCCATACCTCCACACCTCGACACTTCCACACCTCCACACATCTGTACCTCCACCCTCTACATCTCCGGCGAGGAGTCCGCCGAGCAGATTCGGCTTCGTGCCGAGCGATTGGGGGCGCAATCTGACCATTTCCTCGTCGTGAACGAGACGGAAGTCAATACGATCCTCCATCACATCGAGACGGAGCAGCCGTCGCTTGTGGTGATCGACTCGATCCAGACCGCCTACGACCCGTCCCTCGAATCCGCGCCGGGCACCGTAAGCCAGGTCCGCAACTGCGCGGCGGCGCTGGCCCGGGCGGCGAAAAACGGCGGGCCGCCGATCTTCCTCATCGGCCACGTCACCAAGGAGGGCTCGCTGGCAGGTCCTCGCGTCTTAGAGCATATGGTGGATACGGTGCTCTACTTCGAGGGAGACCGGAGCCACGCCTATCGAATTCTCCGGGCCGTCAAGAACCGCTTCGGGTCGACGGACGAAATCGGTATCTTCCAGATGCGGGAAGATGGACTGTGCGAGGTGGAAAACCCATCCGCCGCCCTGCTTGCCGAACGAACGCCTGAGGCTAGCGGCTCCGCAGTCGCTTCCACGATTGAAGGAACCCGCCCCCTGCTGGTGGAGATACAGGCGCTTGTCGCCCGCTCGTTCCTTGCCAATCCACGCCGGACTGCCACCGGCATCGATCTCAACCGCTTGCACATGCTGCTCGCCGTGCTGGAAAAGCGCGTCGGCCTCAAGCTGGCAGACCAGGATGTCTTCGTGAACGTAGCGGGCGGAGTGCGAATCATCGAGCCGGCGACGGATCTTGCCGTAGCTATGGCGGTCGCCTCCAATTTCCGTGAGCAGCCGGTCGATCCCCACACGATACTCCTTGGCGAAGTCGGCCTGGGCGGCGAGATCCGCTCGGTCTCCCAGACCGAGCGCCGCCTCCGCGAAGCCGCACGACTGGGGTTCACTCGCGCAGTCATTCCCCGGCACCAGGCGTCCCGGCTTTCCAATGGCATCGGAGTCGAGGTCATCCCCGTCACGAATGTGCTCGAAGCCATGAAGGCCGCGCTCAATCCCGCCCGAGGGTGAACGGTAACCCCCTCCGGTGCAACTAACGTCCAAGGATAGGCGATCGACCTGAGCGAGGAAGTTTGCTCCTCGACTTTGCGGACGGCAGTTGCTGTTTGCTGCTGAAGCGATTCTCCCAATGGACACCCTTCCTTCGCTCATGCCCGTCGCTTACCACTTAATGGAGGACCTCCAATGAAGGCATTTCCACAGTTTCTCGTCGCTCTCAGCTTAACATCCGGAGCGATTGCACAGCCGGCAAACCCACCGGCAAATCCTCTCCCCGTCCGCTCGGTCACCCTCTTCACGAGTGGCGTGGGCTACGTCGAACGTGGAGGCGAGGTGGAGGGCGACGCAACGCTTCCTCTCACCTTCCGAACGGCTCAGATCAACGACATTCTCAAGTCGATGATCATGCTGGATTCCAACGGCCGGGTGCAGGCCGCAACTTACGCTTCTCGCGACCCGATCTTCCGGACGCTCCAGTCGTTCGCGGTCGACGTGACGCAGTATTCCAGCCAGGCCGAAATCCTGAACCGGCTGCGAGGCCAGCGCGTGACGATCGATGCGGGCAAAATGACGACAACCGGCCAGATCGTGAGCGTCGAAACCCGTCAAGTAGCCGGCGACGACGCCAAACCCATTAGTGCGTCGTTCTTGAACGTGCTGACCGAGACCGGCCTGACGTCGATCCGATTGGAGGGCGAGAAGACAATCCGGTTCCTGGACGAGCGGATCAACCGTGAGTTTCGCGAGGCGCTCACCCTGCTCGCGTCCGGCTCGGACGACCAGCGCCGCCAGGTCGCCGTCCACTTTTCCGGGAACGGCAAGCGGCAGGTGCGAGTGGGATACGTCACTGAAGCGCCGCTCTGGAAGATGAGCTACCGGCTGATGATCGGCGGGAAGGAGCAGGGCAAGCCTGCCGCAATGCCGTATCTGCAGGGCTGGGCGCTGGTGGAGAACACTTCTGATGACGATTGGAAGGACGTGCGGCTCTCGCTGGTCTCCGGCCGCCCGGTGAGCTTCATCCAGGACCTCTACCAGCCGCTATACCTCCCCCGGCCGGTGGTTGCGCCGGACGTGATCGCCTCCGCCTATCCCCAGACGCACGGCGGGAATATGGACGGCGAGCGCCAGCAGCTCGCCGAAGCGGAAACGCGCGGACCGGCGGTGCAATCATTCGCTGCGCAGACCAGTCGATCTGGTGGTTTGGGCGGCGGGGGATTGGGCGGTGGCCGTGGTGGCGGGCTGGGAGGTGGAGTTGGAAGCATGAGGGGAGCACTGCCAGAGGGAGTCGAGAGCGTTGTGGGTTTGGATCTGGACAACTCCCTAATTGTTAAGGGCACCGACGGCAAGGTGCGAAAGTACTCGGAACTAATGCGTCAATCCACGGTCGCACAGGCCTCCGGCGGGAATGCGGGCGAGCTGTTCCAGTACAACATCTCCACGCCTGTTAGCCTGCCTCGTCAGCAGGCGGCGATGATTCCGGTGGTGGCTCAGGATATCGGCGGAGAGAAAGTACTGTTGTTCAATGCCGACAGCGGGCCGAAGTTCCCGCTGAATGCCGTGCGTGTCAAGAACACGACTTCGCTTCACCTCAAGGGCGGACCTGTGACAATTTTCGATGAAGGAGTCTACGCCGGCGATGCCAAGATGGAAGACATTCCGCCGGGAGACGACCGGTTGGTTTCGTATGCGGTCGATCTCACGGTGGAAGGTGAGCGGCAGGGACCGGGCTCGTCGATCTTCGATACGGCGCTGAGCTTGAAGCGCGGCGTGCTCACGGTGACCCGCCGGGAGACGACCGAAACCACCTATAAGCTCAAGTCCAAATCCGAAAAGCCTCGCACCGTTCTG
>JBGPOG010000303.1:0-5937 GCA_041487935.1 Chthonomonadia bacterium
CACGGGAAATCCGTGAAGCGCCGCAGCCAGCCAGCCCAGGATCGGAACGGAAAACACCTCTGCCTTCCCCATGAACCAGGCCGCGCGCGGCATATACGAGCCAAGGACCGGTCCGTCCGAATAGCTCAAATGATTCGGGGCAAATATGACCGGTCCGGTCCGCGGCACGTTCTCCAACCCTTGTACCCTCACGCCGCCGAGCAGGGCAACGAGAAGCCTCACAATGAATACAATTATTCCTCGAAGTATACGATAAACCATAAAATTATCCCTTGCTCGCGTAGCACCTGATAGTTGGATGCTTACGTGCCGATTTATGTGAGGATTATACGGTCGGCCCGACCGCGAACGCATGGGCCGAATGGACTAAATGAGCGGTTGATCCGCTCCCGGGCGAGCGTGGCATTATCGATGCGTTGCTTGGCCGATAGATTCGAGGCACGGTCATTTTTCGATCAAGTAGTAGATCGTCTTCGGTTCGAGTGCAATCGCTGGGCCGCTGCGAACTTGCGACGTGCGATAGCCGTTGAAATTTAGCGACGTCACCTTAAGGTCGAGCGCATCGGAGCGCTTGAGCGTGATTGTACCCTGGAGATTCTTCACAACGATGGGAGCGCTGCCGACCTCTTTGATTGTCCTGAGGCCCGCGCCAGGAGCGTCAAATCCGTAGTTCGTCTCCTCGGACATCACCTGCAGCAGGATCTTGCCGGATTGTGCGACCGGCTTTCCGTCCATCGCCACAAGCGTGATGGCGCCGTATTCCATCTCGGATTTGATCTTCATGTCGAGAAGTTCGATAGTCCCGGCTTTCGAGAGGAAACCGGTCGCGCCTTGCGCCTGTGGCGAATTCACCTTGACCAGGCCATTTCCGTAGTCCCACGACAATTCGCCTGTCTGGCTGACCACCTTTTTCGCATTGCGGTCGATGTATTTGGATAGATCCGCCGTTCGCGAAGTGCCACCGTCTTTCGAAATATCGATCCCTACCTTCCCTACTAGAAAAGCGAGCGGATCGAGCGAGGAAATCGAGGTTACTTCGGCGGACTTGCCGGTAGGAATATCCTTGGCGCGGAATTCGTCGAGGTTCAAGGGCGCGGAAACCGGAGCGCCTTTCAACGCGAATAGATCGTCGAGCTTGAGGTTGACATTGACGACCGTCTGCGCGGGCTGAACGAGGCGGTGCCGGTAGATCAGCGCCGCTGCCGGGAACTGGCCGAAAATCGCGGGCGTTTTGATCCCGAACTTTGCCAGATTCTGGTCCCAGCCGGGGTTGCCCGTCGCGAAGAAGAAGAACCCGTCCGTGCCCTGCAGCGATCCGTACGCAGCGCAAAGCAGCGGCGTATCCGCGCGGAACCGGTTCGGCGGCGTCCAGTTGATCTCGGTAATCGTGCTCGGCTTGCCGTTGTACCGAATGTCCATGATCGGCAGGTTGAAATCCGGCTGCTCTCCGGGTTTGTTCGGCTGGAAGAGCAGGGCGCATTTATCGTCGAATTTGTCGCCGGTCCGAATGGAATAACCTGCCGCCGGCCCCTCATGAGGTCCGCCGAAGTACCCGTGACGGTCCATAAAGTCGCAGCCGGCATTCGACCACTTGTCCAGCGGCCCGAGCACGGTGGCATCTGCAGTGATCCAATTCGAGCCGTAAACCAGGCCTTTGAATCTAAGATCGTTCTTAAGATACCGGTAGCTTTTGTCGTAGAACTCCCTCTGGCTGAGCGTGAGGAACGTCGCGGTATCCTGCGAGCGGCGGTCTTTGTTATGGCTCATCTCCCAAAGACCGCGGAATCCGGCGCGGCCTGCGCTCATATCGTCCCCACGCTGCGGTCCGCCGCCCCAGCTCTGGAACGCCTTCGCCAGAGATCCGTACTTGGTCGCCAGCCAGCTTCCGTACTGCTTCTCCAGCAGCGCCATCTGAGGGCCTGGAATGTTATCGTAGTTGAAGGTCCAGAAGAGGTAGGAGTCCTCGTTTACAAGCTCGGCGAAGGCTACGGCCGGCTCCTCGCTCAACGGCTTTCCCGTGTAAGGATTAGGCGTATTCAGAACCGATTTCCACCAGCCGCGATAAAAAGCCTGAAACTCCGGACTGAAATAGAGCAGCGCAAACGGGTTCTTTCCGGCGTAACCTTCGAATCCGCTCCCTTGCCTGAGCTGCAGCCACAGCGGAAAGTAGATCGAAATCCCCGTATAGATCCCCTGCTTCTTCAGGGCTGCGATGAAGTAGAAGAGCTTGTCGAGGTGGTCTTTGTCCGGCTGGCGGAAGTCCCGGCCCCAGACCGGACCATGGATGCGAACCATATTGACGCCGGCTTTCGCCAGCCCTCGGGCGAACTGTTCAGTCGATGCTTGATCCATGTTCACGGACTCGCCGCCCGTGTTGACCGCCCAAAACCGTATCGGCTTGCCGGTCTTCTCCTGGACAAACTCCTCGCCCTTGGCCTGAATGAAGCCGTTCTCGCCGGCGTTCTTCTCGTTGAGGTAACGCAGGTCGATCGGGCTGTTCGCAAACGGATCCGCGTCCGGCTCGAACGGGAACCAACCTGCCGGCGCGCGGTTGTACTTCTCACCCGGTTTGAGCTTGCCTCGCGGAACGAAAGATTCGGTCGTGAGCAGGAAACAGTCGAAGCACGCAGCCCCCGAATTCTCCAGCAGCTCGATCCGGCACGAGTGCTTCCCGGCCGCCAGCTCAACGGTTCCGCACTTCACCCAATTCGCGCCCACGAACTGCCGCAGCGACGCATCATCCAGCAGCACGACGTTCTTTCCGACTGTTTGCCACGGCTGACTATCGAAACACCACCGAAACGGCCCGTGCTGCCAGAATTTCCGGCTGAAGAACTGGTAGCTCGCGGTCTTTGGAAGGGTGACGTCGTACTCCAGGAACAGCGAGTGATCGCGGTCGCCGGTAACGCCAATCCACTGCCTTCCGGATAGAACGGACGACTCCTGCGGATTGAGCGGCGCAAAGGGGTTGCGGGCGGGCGGAGGAAAGTCGGTCGCCTTCGTACTCTCAGCTTCCCACCAGATGTACTCTATGCTTCCACTCTGAGCGCGAAGCGTTGGAGAGCATCCGAGCACAAGGAGAGCGATCGCCAGGGAGGCGGCCATAGGAAGTAAACACGTCGCACTGAAACTGGCGATAGGGGATTTCAAGGCGCCGCTCTCCGGGAATACGAATTCTGGCTTTTATCAAACGTGCGAGGCCAATGACCTATAACCGCAGAGAACATCCTGACGTTACTGTCGAAGGGCAATTACTTCTTGTACGGCGTCTTCGACAGCGTGGGTTTGCGCGGTCACCTGGCCCATAACGCGTCTTATCTCTTCGACGTCCGGGGCGGCAAGAGCCGTGGGAGCGACCTGGAGGCGCGACACAGATGACAGGACGGAGAGCAGCGTCTGCTGAATCACCTCGCGCTGCGCGTCCAGTCGCTCAATGAGGGGAGCCAGCACCCGGGCGTTTCGGAGACGTTCGTCGCACATGGCGAGACTCTGGGTTAGATCCTCCTGTGCCTGGGCGTCCCCAACATTCGCGATTCGCTGAGCAAGCCTTGCCCGCTCTTCCTCCAAATCCTGCATAGACACCGTACTGGCCGCCTTGCGGAGCCGTTCAAGCCTGCCGTCCACGTAGCGGGCCTGCTCCAGCATTTCGTTAAGCGTGTCCAGGATTTCGCGGCCTGTTTGCTGCGTCAGGTTATCTCCTGCTTCCATCAGCGCGCAGACCGTATCCAAATAGACCGTTTCGGGTCGGCCTAGCTGGAGCCCGGAAGACAGAGCGCGCAGCTCGTCGGCAGAAACCGACGTGTTTCGTCCGAACCTCCCCAGGAGCAATGACCCGACTCCTGTGCCGATAGCAGAGAAATACGCGGTCATAAATGCGGCGCCGAATAGATCGCCGCCATGAGCTCCCAGCCCGGCAGCAATCCCCGCGCCAACGGCCGCCCCCACCGGAATCGCAGCAAGCACGCGCCAGCCCCAGCCCTTCCATCGTCGTGCCAGGACGCTTCTTGGCCCGGCATCCTCCGGCCGAATGTAGTGACCAAGGCGCAAGTGCCAAACACGCGCCTTCAGCACGTCGCCGACACTGGAATGCAGGTCGTTCAATCCAAGCTTCATGTGCAGATTCGGCCCGCGCCCGGAATCATCTAACAACCGAATTTGCGGCGGGGAGTCTGAGGTCGCCGCGGTAATGGAGATCGCGGGCGCCAGGTGAGAGGAGTTGGTGATTAACCCGCACAACTTTAAGCCGCCGTTATTCAGCTTTCAGCTTTCAGTCCTCAGTGTACCCGGCACCCGGCAATACCGCGCTTCTCGGAGTATTGCTGGTGGTAGTCTTCGGCGAACCAGAAATGGTCCGCGGGGACGATCTCGGTCACGATTGGGCGGGCCAGTTTACCCGACTGGTCCAGCCTGGCTTTGGAAGCTTCGGCAGCGGCTTTTTGCTCGGGAGTGTGGTAAAAGATTGCCGAGCGGTACTGGCTGCCATAGTCCGGGCCTTGCCGGTTCAGTGTCGTCGGGTCGTGCAGCGACCAGAAGACGTCGAGCAGCTTGTCGTATGAGATCACGGCCGGGTCGTATTCGACCTGCACCGCTTCTGCATGGCCGGTGGCGTCGGTGCAGACCTGCTTGTAAGCCGGCTCCGTCGTATGTCCTCCGGCGTAACCGACCGCGGTCGCGATGACACCCGGCGTCGAGCGAAAGTCCTGCTCTACTCCCCAGAAACACCCCGCTGCGAAGCTCGCCACATCTGTTTGCGTTCCTGGATTCAGCGCATTTGAGGTTCGGGCAAGCCCGTGTCCCGTCTTGACGGCAGCATGGGCCACCGATCCGTTGCCCATCGATCGATTCCTCCTCGTTGTGCCAACCGCATAACACGCCAAAAGTATAAGAACCGCCACCAGCAGCACAACAGGCGCCTGGGAAGCAGCGGTAAACTTCGTCATTGGAACCTCCTAATCGTACGGTCGCGCAGGCCCCCCCACTCTAAACACTCACCACTCACCACTCCCCACTCACCACTTACTGTTATTCGATTGGGCCTGCCGCCCGCTCGGTCCGCGTATCCCTGTCTTATAGACCGGAATGCGGCCCTAAAGTTCCCGAATTGGGAGGCAAATGTCCGCTTTCTACTGTGATATCAGTCGGAACCCGCATAGGCTTACAATGCAATAATGGCCGCCGGAAACAAGGTTCCAGCAGCCAAGTCCAATATGGCATGAGGTAATCACAGGCATCAACCAACTGTAGGCGGACTCTTCGAAGGCATTATTCCACGCCCGCAGGCGCGTGCCGCGCCGGCGGCGGTGTCCACGTCGGATCCGCTTCCGCCAATAAATGAAGCCCCAGAAACTCGCCGAGCTGTTCGTCGGTGTGGCGGTCGACCCAACGGCCGAATGTCTCTCCGCCTGCTTTGCTCTCCTTGTAGCTGCGAAGCAGATTCTCGATCGCGTATTTGACTTTCGGCGCAGGGACCTTCCGCTCGATAGCCCTCGTGAATTTCGCGTCCGCGCCAAGCCGCCCGCCCAGGCAGATATCGTAAGCCTCGACTTGTTGGCCGTCAACCCGCGCCAAACAGCCTTGCAGCCCGATATCGCCGATGAAGTGTTGGCCGCAGGCGTTGGGGCAGCCGTTGATGTTGATTCGGATCGGCTCGTCCCAGACCAGTTGCTCTTCCAGGTGCGCCACGATCTCCTTTAGCCGCAGCTTGGTCTCGGTAATCGCCAGATTGCAGAACTCGGTGCCGGTACACGCGATTCCCTCGCGGCGAAACGGTGAGACATCCCACTCAAAACCGGCTTCACGGATGGCGTTCTTGGCTTCCTCCAAATCGTCGCCCGGAATACTCGGGAACAATAGATTCTGCTGATTCGTGGTTCGGAGAAATCCGCCGCAGTACTTATCGGCAATATCGGCAGCGGCCAGCATATTCTCCGCGGATAG
>JBGPOG010000304.1:0-5884 GCA_041487935.1 Chthonomonadia bacterium
CCGCCCCCGGCCTGAACGCCGGACCTCATTGACGGCACCGTCCCCGCCTTCGCGGGCACGAAAGTATTGTGTGCCTGCGGAGGCAGGCACAGTGCAGTGCGTCAGCGCGGGGGTTCAGCCCCGCGTTAATCCACCGGCCTGAACGCCGGGGCTCATTGACGGCACCCTCCCCGCCTCCGCGGGCACGCTATTATCATGTGCCTGCGGAGGCAGGCACAGTGCCGTACGTCAGCGCGGGGGTTCAGCCCCGCGAAAGTTGCTACGGTCTGCCTTCTATTCGTCGGCCCCACCCCTCCTCCGCCGGCCCGAAGGCGGTGGGGGGGTCCGCCCCGCATCCAGATGGTCAAAATTCATGATCGCATTAAACAGCAAGAAAAAGCTCCCCTGAGTGGTATGCCGCCACATGGGGTTGTTAGCGAACAGCACGATGTGGCCCTTGCCCAGCGGGCAGTCGATCACCGCCGGCCGATCCGCCAGCTCGCTTCCTCCGGTTAGCATTCCGCTAATCAGCAAGTCTTTCTCCGCCTTGGCGAAGCGCAGAACCACGCGAGGCCGCAGCTCTTTCGGCGTGAGATATGCGCCGAGGAAGAGGCGCTGCTCCTCGGTCGGCTCCTCTTCGACGCCTGGCTGCTTTTTCGGAAGTGCAGGCAGCGGAGTCCGGCCCTGGATAATATCAGGATCGCCGGCGGCGCCGCGCCCGGAGGGCTTGCCCGCGCCGCCGCCCGGTATTTCATCGTCATCCGGTCCGGGAAGCTTTGCCAGCCTGAAGAGCGGTCCCTGGCGGAAGTAGATCGGCAGCGTCTCGCCATAGCCGTAGGCAATCGGGCTTTTTCGATCTGAGAAAGCCGCGTTGAAGATCGAACCGCCCGTGCGCAGGCTCTTTCCTTCCTCCACGCTGACATCTGTGCTCAACCCGAAGTCGATTGGAGTTCGTGTGAATCCCTGAACTGCGATCATCAATCCGCCTTCTTCCACGAACTTCCGGAGATTGGCAACCCCGGTTAGGCCCAGGCCTCCTCGCATGTCGGCGGTCTGGTCCGGGGATAGGCCGATGTTCGGCGTAACTGCAGAGCCTTTCCACGGCAGCGGTTCACCCCGCATTGGGATGCCGTTAAGCGCTTCTTGAGAGCTGTCCGAGCCGGGCGGGAAGAGAAGAACGTCATATTTGTGGCGCAGATAGGCGGTATCACGGATTGTATGGACCGAGATGTAGCTATACGGGATATTCAATTTATCCAGCTCAATGCGGAACCAGCCTTCATCCTGGGTGTCGGTCCAGGTGTGAACGAGGGCGATCCTGGGCGCACTTAACGGATGCATCTTGACGGCTGGAATTTTGTCCGCGCCAGTCGCCTTTAAACCGAGTTCCTTGAGGGAGTCCACAAGCTTCTGTCGCTGGTTAACTTCCTCGGACTTGATGATGACCGTCCCGGCGTTAAAGGATGCGTCGGACTCCTTGAACGGCTCTTCGGCCGCTTCCATCTTCACGTCCTTCAGGCGGAAACGCAGAGTCGCGATGCCATTCTCAGTCGTGTGATTGATCAGAAATGCCGCCGGATTTGCAGAACCTGAAATACCGCCGGCCACCCGCACGTCCTCAAATATCGGCTTCATCTGCGCCCCGAGAACATCTTTATCGGTAATTCGCAACGTCTTCAAGTTCCGCAGCGCGCCAAGCGTCCAGCCCGTGTCGTCATAGGGTTGGGGGTCGCCCGGGCTATAGAACTGCCGGTCCAGCAGCATGTCGGCCATGCGGGAATAGGGCTGGTCCATACGGACGATATAGGCGCCGGCCGGAATGACAGAGGGGGAGAGGAGGAGAGGGGGAGAGAGGGAGACGTTCTTTGTTGCCGCCGCATTCTGTTCCGTGCCTGAACTCTTATTCTCAGAGTTCGCACTCTTGTCTCCCCCTCTCCCCCTCTCCCCCTCTCCCTGTCTCGTCGTCTCTCCTTCTTTCTTCGGCTCTTCTTCCGGCTTGATCTTGATCTCGCTCGTGGCGACGTGTATCTCAACGCCCTGTGCGCGAAGCAGGTTTGCGAGATCGGCGGCTTCGGTCGGGCGATCTCCCGGCAAGATCGCCCACGCGGCCGGCCCCTCGGTCATTGCCTTGGCGATCGAGCGTTTGCTCTTGAGGTAGAAGTTGTTCAAGAACCGCTCGCGGTTCTGGGCCACAAAGTTCAATCCGAATAGGAGGCCGGACTGCTGCAGGTTGATGTTGTTACGCAGCGACCACTTGACGCGAGCGAGCGGCGGGCTTGGCCGAAACCAGTTGCGCGTCGCGGATGCGCCGACGTTGCGATCCATTGTCTCGGCGACCATGTTCCCAAAAGTCTCATAGAATCGCCCGATCGAGTTATGGCCGTTCGCCACATAAAACATGTAGTTCGGCGCCCAACCGTCGTAGAATCCATGGGTCCAGACGCCTGGCACGCCGCGAGAGGTCATCGCTTCGACCTCGTTGTAGGCGAGCAGGTGCCATTCGTTGATCAGGATCGGATCGACCCAGGCATTATACGGCCCGGTTCCCGTCGAGATGTAGAGGAAGGGAATCGACTCGTGCAGGTCGTGAAGTACTTGCGGGTGGAAGTCCAGAAAGGTCTTCATCTGGTTCCGCGAGAGGGCCAGCGCCATTGCCATGGAGTCACGGTTGTTGTCGTGCGCCACATAGTGGCCCCAGTAAAGGAGCGGAATCATCGGCTTGCCCGGATTTGCCTTGTGATAGTTGTAGGTATCGACCATCCGGTCCCGGCCATCCACTTCCAGCGTCGGGGTGATCATGACGATCACATTCTTCCGGATCGCCTCGATGAACGGCGATTCCTCCACCGCAATCCGGTAGGCCATCTCCATCAACATCTCCGGGGAGCCGGTTTCGACGGAATGAATGGAACCGGATGCCCAGTAGAACGGCTTCCCCTGGCTCACGAGCTGCGCGGCTTCCTCATCGGTGATCTTACGCGGATCGGCGAGCTTGCGGGTGATCTCTTTGTATCGGTCGAGGTTTGCCAGGTTGGCTTCATCGCTCACCAGCACCAGAAGCTGCTCCTTGCCCTCCTCGCTCTTCTCCGGCGCGACGAATACCTTGACTCGAGTAGAAGCGGCGGCGAGCGCTCGGTAATAGCGGTGCAGATCCTTGGAATAGGTGAGATGGTTCGGATCGCCGATTGCGTAGCCGAGGATCTTCTCGGGCGAAGGCACCGTCGCTGAAGCAGGCAGGTGGTCGACCAACTCCGTGAGAAAATGTGGCGCCGTGGTGAATTCCTTAATCTTTGCAGTATAGGCGGGATCAATGACCGGATTCGCAGGTTTTGCTTGCGATTCTAAACCTTCGGCTAAGGCTGCCCCATTCATCTGCGCACAATATGCAAGCACAATTGCGACTGTGAGACAGAACGACAAATAAGACCGCACAGGACTTTGCATGGGGCCGGTACTCCCGTCGTGGATATTCGAGCGACCGAGGTGTCAGAGCAACGAGAGGGGTATTCGACGGGAGCGGGATGGAAATCCTGCCAAAATCGCGGACGATCGTTCGCGAATAGTACAAAGGTAATGTCCCGCTTGATCTCACCGTCACGGTGCGGCGGCGGCTCCAGCGATCCAGGAATAGGAAGATCGGCAGGATCATTCCGGTGGCATAAAGCTGGGTGGGATGGCTCGGCTCGGTAAGCGCCGATCCCTGGCCGTCGCGCAAGAATCGCACAGCCCAAGGCAGGGCGCAAGCGTGACCGTAGCAGCAGCGGTTGGAAAGCATCCGATGCGCCCGATGGCGTATCCCGCGGCGAACTCCGGCGCAATCAGATCGGCGAATTCGAGGAACTGGAGCTTATGCCGCCGGGAATACCACCAAATAAATACGGTTCCGGAAACAATCGCGCCATGTATCGAGACTCCCCCGGTCCAGATCTTCACCACGTCGCCCCACCGTCCTCGAAACTCGTGTAGATCTAGAAGGACGTATCGGATGCGCGCCGATAATGCAAACGAAGAGCGCAATGAGCGACTTGTCGAAGACGTGCTCGGAAGTAATGGCGCCGGGTTCGCCCGATTTCCTGCCTGCCATCCGCCGGCGCGCGACGCACGGTGCATACC
The DNA here is from genome assembly GCA_041487935.1 of Chthonomonadia bacterium. Taxonomy (GTDB): domain Bacteria; phylum Armatimonadota; class Chthonomonadetes; order Chthonomonadales; family CAJBBX01; genus JBGPOG01. The sequence goes on from JBGPOG010000304.1 coordinate 4,093, forward strand.
AGATCCCGAGCAGGAAACCTATTAGCACCTTTACCCCGAACGAGCGGATTGGGAATGGGCCTATGTTGAAAAGTGTGGATCTCATGAATGGCAATTCACAATGCCTTTTTCTATTCCGACCGGCATCTCACGAGCGAGCTCGGCTACACTCGGCGATATGCCGGCCTGCACGAGTAGCGGGGCGATACCTTCGTCCGGCACACGCGTCGCAGTGCTCTGCTTTCCCATTGCCCGCGAGTAAGCTCGCGCCGCGTCGGCCAGGCTATGTTCCGTCGGACCGGCAAGCTCGATAACCTGGGTCTCGCCTGGCGGCCCGAGCGGTGCGCGCACGGCTGCCTCGCCGATATCCCGCGTGGCCACCATGGGCATCTTCTTCTCAGGATCGAAGAATGACGGTAAGTGCCGTGGTCCTTCATGACCGGCAGCATGCCGGACGTGTTCTCCATGAAATACGCTGCCCGTATTGCCGGAAACTCCAGCTACGACGTACATTGGGATACCTCTTTGACTTTCATTGAAAAAGGTAAGACGGGCGCGCAAACTGTTATGTTCCGCGCCCGTATTAGCCATTCATTCAGCTCTTTGCAGTTGCGCAATCAACGCGATCCCCCCGAAACTCGAAGCGTCTCTCCGGTGATCCATGCTGAATCGGACGATGCGAGGAACACCGCAGCCGGCGCGATGTTCCGGGGCTGGCCGATTCTGCCTAGCGGAGTTTGTGATTCAACCTGCCTGCGGAAATCGCTCTCCGTTATTCCGGCGAATGCACTCCTTATGACATTCTCCGTTTGTATGAACTTGAAGTATTTGGCTGTGTACAACGTTCCGGCACGGACTAAGCCCTTCGGTCTAAGGTTCGCATCGCCGCCGGTGGATGACCAGCCAATCGATAGGGATTTCTTAGCGAATTACATTCGTATCTTCTATAGAATACTTAGTGACAAGTTCCACAGACCGAGTGATTATTCTTGTCAGTCGAAAGAACGAGGTATAATAGAGAAATGGAAGAGGAATGTACGATCGAAGGCGAGGGCGAAGGCGCCCGCGGATCGCCAAGTCTTATCAGGGGTGTTTTGCTGCTGCAGGAAAAGTGGGTGTTGCTGATCGCCCATCAGCTTCTGCGGGGTCCGATCGGATTCTGCGAGCTAAACCGAAAAGCGGAAGGGGTCAATGCGACGACATTATCCCAAAGGCTCGACCTCCTGGAACAGGCGGGACTCTTAACTAAGACTATTCACTCGTTTATGCCTCCGCGAACGAGCTACGAGCTGACCGAAGCCGGCCGCGCGCTCAAGCCTGTGCTCGATGCGATCGAAGCATGGAGCGAGAAATACCTGCCGGAGAGCGATCCGGAGTCGGCCTGATCGGAGACTTAATCAACGACTATGTCGTCCAACATCGTCCAAGTCGAAAACCTCGTGAAGAAGTACGGCGATTTCGTGGCCGTCGACGACATCTCCTTCGGTGTCGAGGAAGGCGGATTCTTCGGCTTCCTCGGACCCAACGGCGCCGGGAAGACGACGACGATGCGGATCCTTGCGACCCTGCTGAAGCCGACTTCCGGCAAAGCGCAGGTCGGCGGGCACGACGTAGTCCGCGATCGGAATGAAGTCCGCCGGATGATCGGCTTCGCGATGCAGGACGTCAGCCTGGACCTGATGGCGAGCGCGAATGAAAACCTTCAGCTCCTGGGCGTGCTCTATGGCCTGTCGCCGGTACAGGCGCGCGCTCGGGCTTCAGAGTTGATTGAGATGGTGGGCCTCTCGAAAGTGGCGAATCGCTGGGTGAGTAC
>JBGPOG010000305.1:0-5872 GCA_041487935.1 Chthonomonadia bacterium
CCTCTTGAAACCGGAGGGCGTGTGAACCAACGGGCTCGAAAAAATGCTCTGATGATGAAAATGGAGGTCGCCCGGAAACGGACGTTGGCCCTCCTCGATCTCGTTCCGGATGAGTTCCTCAAGGTTCGCGTTCACGACTTCTATAGCCCGGTCGGGTGGCACTTCGGCCACATCGGAATGACGGAAGAGTATTGGGTGCGTACACGAGCGCTCGGGCAGCCACCCCTAAACGAACACCTCAGCTTCTTGTTCGCAAATCTGCCGGAAAACCCGAAGGACAATCGGGTACATCTCCCGACCCGCGGGGAGATCGTAAACTACCTCTCCTGGACTCGATGCACGGCCTTCGAAGCCCTCGACGAAGCCAGCCTCGATTCGCCCGACCGACTCGTCCATGGCGGCTATGCCTGGGAGTTTGCATTTCAGCACGAGTGCCAGCATCAGGAGACAATTGCTGAGCTTCTGCAGCTTATTCGACAGCGTATCGGCGAACGGCACGAAAATGCACTTGAAGCCAGATCATGGGATCGAGCGCATCCGTCAGATATGATTCGCGTCGCCGGCGAAACGTTCATGATGGGTTCTGACCTTCCGGACGGATACGACAACGAAAAGCACGCTCACCCGGTGGAAGTGGCGTCGTTTGAGCTCGATCGCACGCCCGTGACCTCCGGCCAGTGGCTGGAGTTCATCCATGATGGCGGATACCATAAGCCCATACTTTGGAGCGAACGAGGTTGGGAGTGGCGGTGCCGGGAGGACGTCAGTCGTCCGGAATACTGGACACTGGAGCCTGGTGAGCAGCCTGGGTACTTCGGGCCGCTCGGCTGGAGGCAGATTGATCCGAACGAACCTGTTTCGAGTATAAGCTGGTTCGAAGCGGATGCTTACGCGCGCTGGGCCGGCAAACGTTTGCCGACGGAGGCGGAGTGGGAATATGCCGCTCGCTTCGATCCCTTTTCCACTGAGACACGGCTCTTTCCGTGGGGAGATGAGGATCCAGACGAGTCGCGCGCGAGTCATGGCCTGAATCGCCTGACACCCGATCCGGTTGGTTCACACCCTGCAGGTGCAACTGATTCGGGTCTGCAGGATCTGGCCGGCAGCGTTTGGGAATGGACGCGCAGCCCGTTCCTGCCCTACCCCGGTTTTGAGGCGTACCCGTACAGCGGCTACTCCAAAGACCACATGGACGGAAACCACTTCGTCTGCAAGGGGGGATCCTGGGCGACGTCGGCCCCAATACTTCGGGCCAGCTTCCGGAACTGGTACGTTCCCACTTACAGGCAGGGTTTCCTCGGTTTGCGGTGCGCCCGGTAGAACAGAATCGCGCTCGTGCTCGAACCCGGCCACGAACCCGAACTCGCAAACCCGATTACGAGAACGAGTACGAATACGATTACGACATTGCACTATGATCTTCCTCAAACAGACCTCCAAAACCTATGGATTGCAGACGGCTCTGCATCCCACCGACCTTACGATCGAATCCGGTATGACCACGGTCCTTATCGGCCCCAGCGGGTGCGGCAAGTCGACGATTTTGCGGCTTGTCGTCGGCTTGATGGAACCGACTTCAGGCACAGTAGAAGTTGGCGGCCAGACAGTAAACCCAGTATCGGTTCAGGATATTCGCCGCAGGATGGGCTACGTGATTCAAGATGGCGGACTCTTCCCGCACCTCACTGCGAAGCAAAACGTCCTCCTGATGGCGAAACACCTCAAGCGCTCGAACTCAGAGAGTGACGCGCGTATCGCCGAACTCTGCAACTTGACGCGATTTCCCGAGGATGGGTTAGAGAGATATCCCGTCGAGCTCTCTGGCGGCCAGCGCCAGCGCGTGAGCCTCATGCGAGCCTTGATGCTAGACCCGGATGTGCTCTTACTTGATGAACCGCTCGGCGCGCTCGATCCGCTGGTCCGTGCAAGCCTGCAGACCGATTTGAAAGAGATCTTCCGGAAACTGAAGAAGACCGTTTTGCTGGTCACTCACGACATGGCCGAGGCCGGGTTCCTGGGCGACAGCATCGTGATTATGCGGGAAGGCAGTGTAATTCAGAAGGGATCTCTCGCAGATCTTCAGCAGCGACCGTCCGATCCGTTCGTAACCGAGTTTATCTCCGCCCAGAGAAGCCTGGTGCAGTTATGAGGTTTTCTGTGCCGATCAGTCGACGCTTGCCTCGCCCGCTGAACCCGATTGGGCTTTCCCTCCTGCTGGTTCTATCGGCGATTTTGCCTTCAGTTGCGCAGACCATCGTCGTCGGCTCGAAGAAATTCACAGAATCTTATGTCCTCGGTGAGATTGCAAAGCGGGTTTTGCAAAATGCCGGATTCAAGGTCGAGCACAAGCAGGGTATCGGTGCAACCGAAATCGTGTGGCTGGCATTGATCCATGGCGACGTCACAGCCTACCCTGACTATACAGGTACGATCGGCGAACAGATCCTCAAGAAGCCGGGCGGTATGACTGCCGGAGCGATGCAAAAGGCGTTGGAGAAATTCGGCGTAGGCATGACAGGCGACCTTGGGTTCGACGATACATACGCCCTCGCCATGCGACGACAAGACGCCGAGCGAATGGCAATCCGTCGCATCAGCGATCTCAAAAGCCATTCGGATCTAAGAGTTGTACTCACACACGAATTTCTGGGTCGAAAAGACGGATGGGTACCGCTTCAGGCGCGTTACGGGCTTCACATGAGCAATGTAAAGGGTGTGGAGCATACTCTCGGTTACGACGCGCTCTTGGCAGGTGAGGCAGACGTTAAAGATGCCTACTCCACAGACGCTAAGCTGGCGGATAAGCGCTTTGTTATCCTCGAAGACGATCTCGGATACTTCCCGAAATACCGCGCCGTGTTTTTATATCGCTTGAATGCGCCGGAGAAAGCCATCCGCGCGCTCCGAACGTTGGAAGGCGAAATCGATGAAGCGAAAATGGTGCGCCTGAACGCCGAGGCGGAAAAGACGAAGAACTTCACTCTTGCTGCGTCGCTATATTTTGGGGCGCAAGCTCGAAAGACTGCTGGAGAACACACTGAGCCGCTGCTGCCGCAGCTCTTAAAGTGGACCCGCGAACATCTTAGCTTGGTCGCAAAGTCGCTTGCGTTTGCGATTCTTATCGGAGTTCCGCTTGGAATCGTCGCGGGCCGGCCAGGACCGGCAGGGCAATTCATTCTTGGGACGGTCGGCGTCATCCAAACAATCCCATCACTGGCACTGCTTGCGCTACTCGTTCCGCTGCCGTTCTTCGGAATTAGCCAAACCACGGCGATATTTGCCCTCTTTCTCTACAGCTTATTGCCGATAGTCAGAAACACGGCTACCGGTCTGCAGGATATCCCAACTCCTATTCGGGAATCCGCAGCAGCTCTAGGATTGGAACCCTTTGCGCAGCTACGGAAGGTCTATCTGCCAATGTCCTCGCGCACAATTCTAGCAGGCATCAAGACGAGCGCAATCATCAACGTTGGAACCGCTACGCTCGCCGCTTTGATCGGCGCTGGGGGCTATGGCGAGCCAATCATCAAAGGCTTGAGCCTGGACGATACACCGACAATTCTTCAGGGGGCAATTCCCGCAGCCGTTCTAGCCATTGTGGTGCAGTTGGCATTCGACTTGCTTGACCGCATCCTGATCCCAAAGGGATTGCGGCTGCAAGCCAAAGGTTAGCTTTGAACCGAAAACTCTCCGAATCCGAGCCCGTCAGTCAACTCCGGCACGTGCCGATCGTCGAGTGCAGTGAAGATCTCGTCGACTTTCTGGCCCTTTGCCCAGACCTCCTCTTGGATCGCCCGAGATACAAATACCGCCGTGAGACGCTTCTCCGAAGGCGCGCAGCCGAAATGCTCTGCGATGCAAATCGAAGGCTTCCGCGCGGCTATAAACTGGCCATCATCGAGGGATGGCGGCCGCCGTACATCCAGCGAAGAATGTACAAGACCGTTTGGCAGATGTTTGCGGAGCGACACCCGGACTGGTCGCGCGCCAAACTCGTCCTGACGGTCAACCGCTTCACCGCGCCATTGGACCGCAAGGTTCCTCCTCCACACACAACCGGCGGCGCCATCGACTTGGTTCTCGTCGAACCGGACGGCAAAACTGCCGACCATTGCAACCCTTACGACCCGCTCGATCCGGCGGGATTCTTGACCGCGGCGCCGGGACTATCAGAGTCCGCAAAGGAGACACGGCGAATTCTGGCCGAGGCGCTGAGTCCTGCGGGTCTTACGAATTATCCCAGCGAATATTGGCACTGGAGCTACGGCGACCAGGGATGGGCATACCGGGGCGGGCATGCGAATGCCCTTTACGGACAGATTCAGCCGCCGGAATGGCGGCCGTCACCTGACGATGACATTGACGAGACGTTGGAGCGCGAAGGCTAAAACGAGCCGGAAAAATTCCTTGCCTGGATACGAAACAATCCACTTCTCTAAGTCGTCAAACAGTTGCGGATTGTCCGGTTCTTCATGTTTCAATTGGGATTCCGAACGTGAAAAGGCTCGTACTTGGTGTCCATTGGCGCCTTCCGGCTATCCCGCTATAATTGCAAAAAACCTACGGCCGTGCGGTGAGCGCTGTTCCGACGCTCCCGCGCTTAGCTGCAGGTTTTGTTTGTACGTTCAGTCTCGCATTACTAACTCGCATTATTATTCATCATCGAGCAGCAAGTACGCCTTGGGTGGGCCGCCGTGGATATCATTCAAGGAGCGAGAGAGGATCGCAGGATACGCGCCGTGCGTCATCGCGCGATGCAAGTTGCGCCGAAAGCGCGCAACGCCCCCGAACCCGGACCGTCAGGCTCGTCTATTTTTGCCGGCGTCGCCGGATCGTCTGCCAGCTTTAGGTGGCACGGCGAGCGCATGCACTATCGTTGCGCCGGCGACGGGCCGTCCATCGTTCTCGTCCATGCTCCGGATATCGGCGGATGCTGCGTGGAATGGCGTCGCAATATCGACTCGCTTGCCGCTCATCACACCGTCTTCGCAGTGGATCTCCCCGGTTACGGTCTATCGGAAATCCAGCCGCGCGCTTATACGGCAGAGACATATATCCAGTTCCTGGGCGATTTTATCCGGGTCCTGGGGGGACCTGGAACCACCGCAATCGGTTGTCACCTGAGCGCGAGTTACCTCGTTCACGCGGCTATTCGTTGGCCGACCTTGATCGATAAACTTGTGCTCGTCGCCCCAACCGGACTCAGCACGCACAGGCGCCCACTGTTGGGCTCGAGCACATTTCAAATGCTAAAGCTGCCCGGCTTGTCCAATGCGCTTTACGGGTCAACCACAACCCGGTTCGGTATTCTGGAACATCTGCAGGAAGGTATCTACGAGAACGAAACCCACGCGGGTCCCCACGCAGTCGACACGCGTTATTTCGTCTGTCACCGGCCGAACGCGGACTATACGGAGCGTTCGCGGCAGGCCGGTCTGCAGAACATTGAGATTCGCGATCAGCTCAGGAGGCTCCGGCAGCCGACCATGCTGGCTTGGGGCCGATTCGCAACGAGCCCGCCTCTCTCGGAGGCCGAAGAATTCAAGCGGCTATGCCGATCCGCCGAACTGACGGTCTTTGAACACAGCGCTATCGCCGTTCATGAGGAGGAATCGGTACGCTTCAACCAGATGGCTTTGCGATTTATCGATGCGCCCAGTCCAGTCGCCGTCCTGTAGGGTGGATCCCGGAATACGTCCAAGTGCCCGTTTCGACCGATCTCAGGCAATTTGCGATATGATCCGATAATTCAACGGTCGAAGCAATCGCTGTAACTGTTCACAATTCATGAGAATTAGTCTAAGCGGGATTCCTCACTCCGTTCGGAATGACGGCGCCGCCCACCTCGTCATTCCGAACGGAGTGAGGAATC
>JBGPOG010000306.1:0-5848 GCA_041487935.1 Chthonomonadia bacterium
GCTTCCAAACCCACGGCGGGTTCCGCGCAGGCTCAACCTGTGCGCGTCCCCGCGAGTCCGATAACGGGTACGTCTTTTGTGATCGATCGTCCGGTGGCAACGGTTCAGGACGAAAACGCTCCGAAACCCACTCCCGGGCAAAGAGTTAACGGCAGTCTCATCGACCTTGCAGGTCAAAGTCCCTTGATCTCTTCTCCTCTTACGGGATCGGTCCTTGCGCCGATTGCCGGACCATACGGACTTCTCCAACCGGGTGATCTGACGACCCAGACCACCGCATTCGGAACCGCGCCTGCGGCGGCCGGGGGCCAGCCGGCCGCGAATCAGCCAAACGGAATGCAGATGCTCGATCTGAAGCCAATTACTCTCCCAATGCTCGACCTGAAGCCGATCACCCTGCCGATGCTGTCTATCGGAGGCTCGTCCGGCCAGAGTTCGGCGCAATCTGCCTACAGCGGCCAATCCGCGCGAAGAGCCAGGAGAATGGCGCCAAGGCCAGCGGACAAGCCGGCGTCCAAGCAGTGAGATTTCTCTTCAACATGCGCGAGCGACCGCACATTGCGGGCACGAGTCACTGGGCATTAGGAATTTGGGATTGAAGAGTTGGCCGCGCCGGTAGTCCGAATACGCCCACCACCCCGGCCGCCGTAAGTACCAGCGTAAGCCCAAACACGGTTGGATAACCCGCCACTCCAGTCAATATCCCCCCGATCAGCCCGTAACCGGCGCTGGGCGTGAGGCACACGCTCGCGACGCCGATCGCCAGCGGGCGCTTTGCTTCATCGACAGACTCCAGCAGCACGTTGTTCGCCGCAATCCATACGCCGTCCTGAACCGCCCCGACAAGAAAAAAGACGGCAAACATCACCCATGCAGGCCCGTGGGCCGCAAGCACGGCAGCCATGGGCGCGAGGGCAACCGCCACGGCGACGGACCGCAGTCCGGTTGCCGGGCTTCGATGATCCGTAATCCAACCCCACAGCGGACCCGTGCAGACTTTGCCCAGACTCTGGCATACCGCGTAGATACCTACCATCCGCAGTGAGACATGGAGATCGCGCTGGGCAAAGAGCACATAGAACGGAGATGCCAGCCCGGACGCGTCCAGAAGAAGCCTGGTCACCAGAAGCCGGCGGATTCTCGGGTTCTCCTTCAGGAGCGGGACGACTCTTCGGAGGTACTCGGCCAACGATGGCCGCGCAGATGCAATTTGAGCGATAGCGCCGTCGGGCTCGCGAATGAGGAACAACGCGCCCTGGGATACCACCCCGCCGGCGCACCAGAATGCGGCAAGCAGTGCGAAGTTGGCCGGAAACGGAAATCCGCCTGGTCGTAGCACGACCGAAACAATGTAACCTGCGCCCATCGCAAGAAGACCGTTGCCCATCTGCATCACGCCGAAGAAGCGGCCTCTCCATCGTATAGGTATGCACTTGGCCACAATATCGAACCAGGAGACTGCGCACGCCCCGTCCATCAACCAGAAAACTGCGTATGCGGCGACGAATCCGGCCAACACCACATCCGGCCTCGTCGCGCCATAGACGAGCAATAACGGCGGCAAGCAGAAAATTCCAAGGCGCGCAAAGATCGCGCAGACGAGCAGGAATGACTTATGGTTCGGGCGGTCGTGGATGTAGTGCGCGGCAATCAGGGCGGGAAGCGTAAATCCAAGCGTCTGGATCAGCCGTGACAGGCCGATCAGCCAGTCTTGAGCGCCCAAACGCGCGAGCAGCACGGGGACAACGGTGTTAGAATCGAAGAACGTAAGGCCGGCGAAATAGCCGCAAGCATCGATCAGCAGGACGCTGAAGTTCCAGCGGAAATGGCGCGCCGCAAAGTCCGGCGACTGCTGCCGCCTGTCGTCATTCAAGAAGCCCGCGGAGGCTATGGCCTAGGTCCCTGCTTGCCGGCGGAATTTGCGGTCGCGACCCGTGAGATGCCTGGCGATCGGGCAGACTCTTTCGCGCCCTTGATGTCCTTAAGTAAAGAAATCGCGCGTGGATATTGGATGAAAACCTGAAGAACGTAGTAATTGAAGTAATTATCATCCGATCCCTTGGTCGTCGGCTTGCCTTCCTTGTTCAGCGCCTTTTTCGCCAGAGCAACCGCCGACGCCTTTTGATCCGATGTGAAAACCGAGGTCATTGCGGTGGACATTCCTTGTAACGTGTCCTTCTCCAGCTTGTTGCGCTGCTCCACGAACTTATCCTGGAGCTTCTTCACTTTGTCATCTAAGTCGGTCGGGATTGCCGCTCCTCCCATCATTTTGGTGCGCGTTTCCTTGATTTCGCTCGACAGGTCTTTAATCGCCAATCCCGCCGCGGCGAGCTTGCGATTATAGTTGTCCTGAGATTTTTGAATCACCGCAATCATCTTATCGATCTGCTCGGACTTGAGCTTGAGAGGATTCAAGACGCGGAGCTTGTCGATATCCATGATGTCCTCGAAGAGCGCGGTAACGTCAGCCGGCAGTCCAATTCCCTGCGCAATCGTGGGCGTTCGCCCGGCAGTAATTAAAACGGCGGCAATCAGAACTTTATGAATATTCCGGCAGAATCTCATTTGAGCAACTCCCTGGAGATATCCCGCCGCTTTGGAACTCTGCGGAGGGTCGTCTATTCGGCGAAATCCAACGTGAATTGGTTACGGTGCGGCCTCATTATAGCGCAAAATTCGTTTCGCCGGAGGACCATGGTCGCGCATAGCTCATGTGCGTTTCTGGGTAAGATGTAGTAAGAACCGGTTCGGAATAAAGCGGAAATAATCGGAGTGAGATATTAAAGTTGCGGTGTCCCCACTGCCAGACAGAGAACAGCGAAGGTGCGGCCAATTGCGAGAACTGTGAAACGCCTCTTACAGCCTATGGCGGACAGCTCACCGGCACGGTTAGCGACGCCACTCTCGCAAAGTTAGCCCGTCTGGGTCAGAGGCCGTTGGCGGTACCCTTGATGGTTGCATTTTCGGCGCTCGTCGCAGTCTTCGGTCCGTTGTGGTCTGCGGTGGCAGTTTTCGTTGCCCGGCCCACAACCAATGCCGAATCGACCAACTATACCGGCTCCGCCGTCGGGGCTGTTGGCGTCTTTCTCAACGCGATCGTCATGGTGCCGCTCGGGCTGGCGCTCTTGTTGGCCGCATGGGGAGCGTTCGCGCAGCGCACCTGGGCATGGTGGGCAAACCTGGCCGTGCTGGCGATTATGGCCGGGATTGCAGTATTCGGACCTGCAGGGGGCGCATTCACGCGAATTGTCTTGCTCGAAGCAAGCGCAGTCCTCGCCGTTTTCTGGTTTCAGAATTCGACACGTGAGTGGTATGGGACTTAAACGGTCCCTTGAATCGTAAACGGTTCAGAAAGTAAAGACGCCGGCTTAGGTGCCGCCGGAGACGTTGTACGAATTGACAAGTCTCTCGATACCGTCATCCCGAGCAATCTATGTTGCGTGCAACACTCTGTACGCAATGACAATACTCGGCCAAGCCGTCATCCCGAACCGTCGTTGTGAGGGATCAGCTTTTGACCTTTGTCATTAGGAACCGCAATGCAACCGGGTTCACGTCTCGTTGGCCTAGAAGGAGCACAGACAATGAGTATATCAAGTCCGACACGAATTGACGACCGGCTGCGGGAGATTGCCCGCGATGCCGTGGGTAGCAAGGGAATTACGGACGCAGCGGGCGACCCGTCACTGGCAAAGCTTCGCGCCCTTGGAACCGAGCTCTGGCTCGATACCGGCAACCTCGAGGAAGCCCGCAGCCTATGGCATCGCGAGTTCGGCGCCCTCACCACCAACAACACCCTCGCAAACCAGGTTGTCCAATCCGGCGTCATGGACGACGTCGTCCGCGAGACGGTCCGCGACCTCATCGACGCGGATCCGAATATCTCCGAGGACGTCATGGTCATGGAGCTTGGCTTTGTGGTCAACTGCCACATCGCACTGCGGTTGGTAAAAGCCTTCGGCGCCATGGTCAGCGTGGAGCTCCATCCGGATGTCTCCGAAGATATAGAGCGCACCGTCTATTACGCGGAGCGTTATTTCGCCATCTGCCCGGAGCGGTTCTACATCAAAATCCCGCTGACCCCCGAAGGCTATTGCGCTGTAGCGCGCGCGCGCGCAAAGGATATTCCGGTCAACTATACACTCGGCTTTTCCGCGCGTCAAAACTATCTCGCCGCCGTAATCTCGAATCCAACTTACTGCAACGTTTTCCTGGGTCGCTTGAATCAAGTCGTATCCGAGAATCGCCTGGGCGACGGAAAGTATGTTGGAGAAAAAGCCGCCCAAGCAACGCAAATGGCAATTCTCGACCTCCGCTCGCTTGGAAAAACACAGACCCGGATGATCGCCGCTAGCATGAGGTCCGGCCAGCAAGTCATCGATCTGGCGGGCGCGGACGTTTTTACGATGCCGCCCAAAGCCGCCAAAGAGTTCTTGGACGCCAAAGTCGATCCGGCCACACTATCCTCACTGACCGGGCGCAGGTTCGATGTGACCCTCTTGCCCGGCATCGACCCAAGGATCATCGACGTCCTCTGGAACGTGGATAACAACGTCAAGGCCCTTGCCGGCGATCTTGCGGGTCGGAAAGCAATCAATCTGACCGGCAACGACCTTCGCGAAGCCGACCGGGATCACAAATCCGGGCTCTTCCGCCGATACACGGTGGCCGATCGCCAGGACATCCAGACCCAGGGCAAAATCCCCGATCTCGACCGATGGAAGAATGAGCCGGGCATTGCTCTGGACAACCTGATGACCGAAAGCGCATTGCAGTCCTTCGCGAAAGACCAGGCAGCATTGGACGACCATTTGAGGAGCATCACACGGTCGCGGTAAAACCAACCTTGCCAGTTGAATTCTGATTGAGGAAGCTTGCCGGCGCAGAGAGGTTATTCTCTTGCGCCGGCTTTCTTTAGGAGGGCGATGATGCCGTAGCGGTCGTTGGCCTGTTCCGGATATTCCTTTACCAGTTGAATGAGCGACAAACCCTTTAAGCTCCGGATGCTCGCATCCGCTCCTTTTGCGAGAAGGAGCTTGACCAATTCGGCATCCCCGCGGGTGGCCGCGAAGCTGAGGGCATTCCAGTTGTCGTAGTGTGAAATGGCATTCACTCTCGCTCCACGTTCGATAAGCAGCTTTACAATCTCAGTGTGCCCTTCGCCAACAGCCATCATGAGGGCTGTTCGACCATCGTCTTTGCCATAATGCCCGTTCGGATTTGCTCCGTGGTCCAGGAGCAGGCGGACCACTTCCAGGTGACCTCCATAAGCGGCGTTCATTAGCGATTGATCCCCGGCTGTCATGGCCTTCGCCCCGTGCGATAAGAGAAGGCGTGCCACGTCCGCCTTCCCCTGTCGCGCAGAGTTAGAGAGGGGAGTGTTGCCATTCTTATCAGCCGCATTTACGTTGGCGCCGTGACTCAAGAGAAATAACAAGAACTCATTGTCACCTGCAAGCCCAAACTCGGTGATCATCATGAGGAGCGTCCGGCCCCATTTGTCTTTTGAATTTGGATCGGCTCCGAGCCAGACCAGTGCGTGCGCGGTCTCTATGGAATCATAGTTCAGAATGACCGCTTTGTCTCCCCCAAAATTCGCGGTATGGTAGAGCGCGGCTACTGCTGCTCTACCGAGTGCCTGTGGATCGCCCACAAGCTTCAAGAGCGACCTGCCCTTCTCGTCCTTCAGATCGGCGCCCTTCTGGAGCAGTAAGCGCGCAATCGCATATTTGCCCGTTTCAACGGCGTGAAGCAGCGGAGTGCTCCCGTAGACATCGACGGCGTTTATCTTTGCACCGCGCTTGAGCAAGTCGTCGACCGCAGCTTGATCCCCGTACCAGGACATGTA
>JBGPOG010000307.1:0-5835 GCA_041487935.1 Chthonomonadia bacterium
AGAAAATCATGGTTCAGACAAGGTGACCGGGAGAGCGATGAGCTTGTGGCCGGGTTGTGGGGTGTCTGAACCATGATTTGCCGGATTAGATGATTGCCATGATTTGGGCAGCCCAATCACGCTAATCAAGAAATCAAGAAAATCATGGTTCAGACATTGAATGACGGACCATGAACCGCCAACGGCAATCATATAAAATCAGAAAATCACACAAATCATGGTTCAGACACTGACTCGATGATGCCGCAAAACCAGTCGTAGTCCATCCGCTCAATCCGATAAATCCGAGTTCAGACAGGAATTACCACTTCCACGCGCGAAACGTCGTACTAATGTCGCCTTCGGCGGATCTTCAGGAGTTCCGATGGCAGTACCCACCCCGTTCTTATCGTATTTCATCGGCGTATTCCGCCGACCTATCGCTGAGCGGCATACTCAGTAAGTGCAGGAGGGCAAAATGCCAATCGACGCTTTAACGGATGCATGGAAGCAGCTTGCCGAATACGACATGAACGCCAAATCCCAGCAGCGGACCTACTTTCGCCTGCAAAAGTCCATTCTCGCGCTCGGATTCCTGGCAACGTTCCTGGCCGTGCTCGATACCAGCGTTAAGCTCAACTACCCAAAGGACACCTTCCAGGCGCTTCATGAAGGGTTCCGATATTCGATTGTTGCCGTTCCTGCGATTGCCGCAATCCTCGTAGGCGCGCTGACTGTATTCAAACCGGGAGTTCGCTGGGTCCTCCTGCGGGCCGGCGGCGAGTCGATCAAGAGGGAAATATATCAATACCGCACCTCGGTAGCCCTGTATAAAGACTCTGAGACTCGAGATGAGGTGCTTGCGTCGGCCGTTAACAATGTCTCGGACATGGTTGAGCTCGGCGATCTCGAAAACTTTGCCTTGACTCCCTACCCCTACACGGACGGGACGGATGGCGTGCCTCTGATTCCCCAAAAAGCGGCTCACCCCGACGATACTGGCCTGGCGGACCTCTCCGGGGATGAATACGAGCGATTGAGGCTCGAAGATCAGTTACGGTACTTCACGCGAGCCGCGAGCCGTCTCGGAAATAAACGAAATACCCTGCAATTCCTCACGGTAGCCCTCGGAGGGAGCGGGTCTCTGATTGCGGCGCTCAATTGGGGAGGTTGGGTGCCGGTCACCACCGCTCTTGCCGCGGCGTTTGCGAGTTATCTGCAATATATGCAAATCGAAGATACGCTCGTAAAGTACAATCGGGCGAAACACAGTCTTCGCAAGGTTCAACGATGGTGGTCCACCCTCGAAGATGAAAAAAAACTCGATCCCGAGAACGTGGACCACCTGGTGCGCGCGACCGAAGGAATCCTCGGAGCGGAAATGACGGGCTGGGCGCGGCAGATGGCTGAAGCCGTCCGAAAGATCCCGAAAGTAGCCGAGCAGGATTCAATCGGAGGGCCACCGGCCAAGCGCGCTCGCAAACGGATATCGAAAGTCCGAAGCCGCACGGTAACCGTAGTTGCGGGAGCTCAAAACATGTCGTCACAGCCGGCGCCCGTTTTAGATTCAACCGTGGCAATTGTCGGATCGCTCCTCGAGCGCTCGGAGACGGCGGAGTCGGTTCCAGTGACAAAAGGAAGCGAATAAAGCGCCCGGATCCCTTGTAGCGGCGCTCTCGGGCGCTCTAACGTGCGCGCTCCCAAAGGGTATAATGGGCATGCTGGCGGTGACTTGGCGAGACTGAGTTTTCCCCGCGATTCCCGTCCTTCGAAAGGTGGACTCGACAGGCAACCATGATGGCGATCCTTGAGAAGGAACTGACAACCGGTATCGACGACATCGCCGGCAAAGTCTACGCCGGCGAGCGCCTGACCTGGGACGATGGCCGCCGCCTCTTCCACCACCCAAACCTGCCGGAGCTGGGCGCCCTCGCCGGCGTGGTCCGCCGCAGACTCCATCCCGATACGAACGACATCGTCACCTATGTCGTCGGCCGCAATGTGAATTACACCAACGTCTGTTGGGTGCGGTGCAAGCACTGCGCGTTCTACCGGGTGCCGGGCCATGAGGAGGGGTACGTCCTCTCGTTTGAGGAGATCCACCGCAAGGTCCAGGAGATGGTGGACCTCGGCGGCATCGAAATCCTCATGCAGGGCGGCGTGAACCCCAAGCTCAAGCTGCCCTGGTATGAGGATTTGCTGCGCGGCGTGAAGGAGAAGTTCGGCAAATACGGTGTCATCTGGCACGCGTTCTCGCCGGTAGAGCTGATCTACATCGCCAAGATCAGCAAGCTCTCGCTCGAAGAGACGCTGCTCCGGCTGAAGGCGGCCGGGCTGGATTCCATCCCCGGCGGCGGCGCCGAGGTCCTAACGGAGAAGGTCCGCGAATACATCGCTCCGTACAAAGACACCTCCGACGAGTGGCTGGATTGCATGAGGACCGCCCACAAAGTGGGTATCCGCTCCTCATGTACGATGATGTACGGCACCATCGACACCTGGGAAGACCGCCTGGAGCACTTGATGCGCACTCGCGAGCTGCAGGACGAGACCGGCGGATTCACCGCTTTCATCCCCTGGTCATTCCAGCCGGACGGCACCGACCTAGCCGCCGCCCACCCGGAGAAAGCTTCGGCATTCGACTATTTGAGAACGGTCGCCGTCTCACGCCTTGTCCTCGACAATGTCCCCCACATGCAGGCCTCCTGGGTCACGCAGGGCCCCAAAATCGCCCAGGTCGCCCTTGGCTACGGCCTCAATGACTTCGGCTCGACGATGATGGAAGAGAACGTCGTCAGTGCCGCCAACTGCGCGTTCACGATGCCCATCGAAGAGATGGAGCGGCTGATCCGGGACGCGGGCTACACCCCCATGCGCCGCACCACCCAGTACAAGCTCCTATCCCCTGGCGAGCCAGAAGGCAGCCCGCTCGCAGGGAACTGACATGGATATCGTAATCCATCGGTCCGAACCGGGGTGCGTGCCCGAAATTCGCGGAATCACCATCGACGGCCCCGCCTCTCGCGACCTGGATGACGCAATCTGGCTTGAACGCGCGGGGCCCGACACGCGTATCCAGGTGAGCATTGCGGACGTGGCGGCTGCAGTACCGAAGAGCTCGGAACTTGACGCGGATGCCAGGAAGATCGGATTCACCCGTTACTTTGCGGAGGGAAACCGTCCCATGCTGCCTCGCGGTCTTTCCGAAAATGCCCTGAGCCTTCTTCCCGGCGAGCCCCGCAGGGTAATCTGCATCGACCTCACCCTCGACGCGGAGTTGGAACTAAGCCGTGTGGAAGTCTCGACGGCTCAATTGCGCAGCGCCGCAAAGCTCTCCTTTTCCGAGGTGGCCGGACTGCTCGACGAGAAGGGACGGAGCAGGCACGATAGCCCGGTTCGGTCCGCGCTGCGGCCCATAGTCACCGGGTTCGCAGCCGTTGCCGCCGCCCTCCTGGACCGGAGGCGCCGGCGCGGCGAATTGGCATTTTATGACTTGAACCGCGGTTGGGCGCTCACGGAAGAAGGAGGCATCCGAAAGCTCTCGCGCGTGGAATCGAACATCGGCTATGTTGTCGTCCAAGAATTTATGATTCTCACAAACCGGGCTGTCGCCGAGATGCTGGCTCTCAGTGGCGCGACGGGGCTCTTCAGGAACCACCAAGCCCGCGCGGCCGCGCCGGACCGGGACGAGCTGCTGCGGGATTTGAACGAGGCGCTCATGAATCCGGATGCTCACGATATCGACGTAATGCGGCGGCGCATGAACTTGATTATGAGCCGCGCTCTTTACGAACCCGCGATCAAGGGCCATTACGGCTTGAACCTTCCGGCCTACGTTCACTTCACTTCCCCTATCCGGCGCTATGCGGATCTCGTAAACCACCGGGTACTGCGCGCACTCCTTCAATGCGATTCGCCTCCCTATTCGCGTGACGAGCTCTCGGAGATCGGCGAACATCTGAACCGGCTGACGGAGGCCGAAGCGGAACGGAAGTCCGGTTGGTTCAAGGAGCGCGCTAAGCGGGAAGCGACGCTGCAAACAGGTGCAAGCGCCGAACGAATTGCGTCGCTCGAGAACGGTATGGCCTACCAGATGCTCGTCTCGTGCGCGGCCCTTCCGAACATTCCGGAAACGGTCATCAAGGGAATGACCCGGAGGATTCACCTCGATCGGATCTCGCCGAAGGAAGTCTTTGGCTTGCTCTTCCAGACGCCGGTGGATAGAGAAGGCTGGCGAATACTTCGGCATCGGGCAGTAAGGTGGCTTGGCGATCGAAGGTTCCACGCCGTAAGCCTTGCCTCCATGGGGCCCGAACTTCTTGGCTGGAAAGACGTACAATTCAGAATTGAGGGGAAAGGAACGTCCTTTACCGGCCGGGCTTCCGCCGTGGTGGATGGGCGCAAGGTGGAAACCGGGGTCCACTCGGGCTCGTCCAAGAAAGCTGTACGGGAATGGGCGGCGGTTGAGTTGTGCTGTCTGCTCTGCGGCGAGGCTCCCCCTGCGCGCGCCCCAGATGAACTCCCGAAAGAGGGCAACCTTTGTGTAGGCGTACAATCCGTTGGAACATCCGGAGCTGAACGCGCGATAGATGAACACCCGAAAGAGTGCAGCGCCCGCTCAGACGCAGCCCCGCGCGCGCCCAGGGGCGGGCGCCCTGTAGATTGGGCGAGGCTGAAGCCCTATCTGGATCGCGAAGACTTCGTCAGCGCTTTGTTCCAGGCGCGCACATGGTTCCGCGCGAACATCAAGAAGCCGCGCACCATGTTCCGGTCGGAGATTGTGGGCGAATCGGAGATATTCTATTGCTCGCTCACACTTGAGTGGGATGGGCGGACGTACGAGCACGAATCCCCCGGAACGTCACGGAATGTGGCGAAGCAGGCCGCTGCGCGCGTACTCCTCGACCAGATGCGTTCCACTGAATCGGTTCGCCCATGAGGGATTGAGAGGCGCACGCGACAACCCGGCTGCACCTTCACCATGCCTATCGAAGAGATGGAGCGGCTTATCCGCGTCGCGGGCTACACCCCCATGCGGCGGACGACGCAGTATCGGTTGCTGCCGAAAGGCGTGCACGAGGGGAGTCCGCTGCTTGAAGGATGAAGGATGAAGGATGAAACGGGCGCGATACCATTTGTTGGAATCGCGCCCGTCGTTTGTAATCGTATAATGCGACGCCGGCACTTGCGTAAGAAGCTAAGGCACGGGATTCAGAAGGAAAGCGCGAGTTGCTCCGGCTGAGTCCCGATATTCGCCCACGATCTGGCCGGCGTCATTGATTCCGTATGCCGTGGAGAGATTGCTGCCCGCGGGGAGCCCCGACGTGAGTGTGTTGAGGTCATATCCGACACCATCGACCCATACGTACGCGCCGCCGGTTTGACCGTCCGCGGACGCCCAGCCCACCACGGTGGGAAGCGGAAGAGAAGCGGTCGGATTCGTGAGACACGTGGCGCCCGCGGCCAGGAACCCGGCGGGAGTCAGGTCGTTGTAGCCCGCAACGAACGCGGCTCCGGAACTCAATGTGACGCTTGTCGGCAGCCAGACCAAGGAATGGTTATACCCGCGCGGCGCGCCGGCCGGTTGGTAGCCGAATGTCGCGCTGACCTGGTTGGAATTGTTGATGTGAGACGGCGAGCCCCCCGTGAAGCCGGCAGGGAGCGGCAGGGACGTTGACGTATGCGCGATTGCGTCGTACAGGAGCATGCTGGCAGTGTCCTGCCTGCATGCAGCGATCCGGTTGTCGTTGATTGAGAAGACATTCCCGGCGCCCGGCACCTGCACTGCTGTATACGCCCCCTTGGCGTTGCGAATCCAGACGCAGGCCCCGCCCGTGGCGGTCATCCCGCCGACAT
>JBGPOG010000308.1:0-5821 GCA_041487935.1 Chthonomonadia bacterium
AACTTCGCGTGGCGACACTCAGAGGCCATAAGCTCGAGGTCGATACACTGGGGTTTTCGCCGGACAGCGAGATCCTCGCCTCAGGCAGCAGGGACAATACCGTTAAGTTGTGGTCTGTTCCCGGCGGTAAGATGCTTGCGACACTTCATGGCCATACACAGGGCATTGTCGCCGTGCGGTTCTCGCCTGATGGGCGAACCCTGTGCACAAGCAGCAGCGATAACTCCTTCAAGCTCTGGAACGTCGCGACGCGCCAGGAGATCCTTTCGTTCCAGACTCACCGCGCGCCCGTGCTGGATGTCTGCTTTTCGAAAGACGGCCGCAACCTTGCAACCTGCTCGGGCGATGGCGAAGTACGGCTTTGGAGGGCGGCCGGGACCGATGAGGTCGCAAAACTCGATTCGGAATGGGACGCCGCCAGTGCCGAAGCCGCGGCGTTCGAACGAGTTGAAGAGATGCGGGTCCGGCAACAAAAGCTGGCGGCCGAGGCGGCGGTGCGAAACAACGCGGAGGCTGCTGCCGGGCGCGTACGCGGTATGATACCTCCTCGCGATCCATCGGCTGCAGTGCGCCAGATCGACCTGACGTCCCACTATAATGCCGTCTTGACGCGGCCCTGGCATAACACAGCCGACCCGGAATCCCTCTGCCTGCGCGATCTTCCCAGGGGTCTGGTTACCCTGAGAGGTGTCCGGTTCGATGCGCGCGGGATAGTACAGCTCTCAGGAACCGAGCTAAAGAAGATCAATGGGACTTACCCTGAACGGGCGCCGGGCATCTACGTCAACCTGGCTTGCCGAAGGCTGTACTTCCTGCACGCGTGTGGATGGCCGTCTCTGGACGGCACGGTGATAGGACGTTATATCATCCAGTATATGGACGGAACGCAGGTTGATCTCCCAATCGTCTATGGAAAGACGGTGCGCAACTGGTTCGGCGACATTAGCCCCGCTTCTGATTCTGCTGTCGCGTGGGCGGGGCGCACAGACGCATACGGTGGCGGCAACCTTCGCGTGTTCCAGACAAAGTGGACAAACCCACGTCCGGGTGTAAGGATCGACCGAATCGACTTCGTCTCCAGCATGGCATCCTCTGCTCCGTTCCTCGTCGCACTGACTGCGGAATAGCGTATGGCCAAATTCAGACATGACCCGCAATTCTACATTACCGGCGGAACTCTACCCGCCGACGCCACCTCCTACGTCGAGCGCCGGGCCGACAAGGACCTGTTTGCCGGGGCTTGCAGGAGGGCGAGTACGTTTACGCGCTCAACACACCCCAGATAGGTAAGCGTTCTCTTATCGTGCGGAACGCTGCGATTCTCAGCGGAGAAGGGGCGTCACCTCTTGGATAACCTTTCGATCCCATCCGTATCTAACGCAATTCCCAGGCCGGGCTTGTTCGGGATGGACAGCATCCCTTCCGCGTCCAATTCGAACGGTTCGGCGACAATTTGTTCGATATAAGCCGACGGCGTGATGTACTCCACGTACTTCGCAACCGGCATGGCGGCGGCGAGGTGAAGGTCCGCGGCCAGGCCGATGGCGGTGTTCCAGCCGTGTGAGATCATCTGCACGCCGTGGTCGTAAGCCATCCACGCGATGCGGCGGGCTTCTGAGAGGCCGCCGCATTTGGTGGTATCCGGCTGGATGATATCGACCGCGCCCTGGTCCAGCCAGGGTCGGAAGGATTGGCGGCGTGTGAGCACCTCCCCGGTTGCGATCGGCACAGGCGAGTGCTCCCGCAGCTTCTTGAAGCCCTCGATATCGTCCGGGACGAGGGCTTCCTCGAACCAGGCCACGTCGTAATCCTTCAGCATTCGCGCAGTCTCGATAGCCCACTTGTACTGGTGCGGCCAGAACTGCTCGCTGCCGCCCGCGTCCACCATGATCTCCACGTCCGGCCCAACCGTGTCGCGCGCAGTGCGTACCAGGAGCTCGTCGTACTTCCGGCTGACCCGGCCGAATTGGTTCCAGCCAAGCTTGAGCGCCTTGAAACCACGGGAGGTGGCCGCGAGCAATTTCTCTTTGAGCGCGGGAGGCTCGTCGAAGAGCAGCGAGCCGTAGGGCTTGATGCGGTCGCGGTAACAGCCGCCCAGGAGCCTGGAAATCGGCTGGCCGGTGGCCTGGCCGAGGAGGTCCCAGAGCGCGATGTCGATCCCGCTGATCGCGTGGGTCACCGCGCCGCCGCGCCCCTGCCAGAAGGTGAACTGGTGCATCCTCTCGGAGAGGCGCTCGGGCTCGATGGCGCACTCGCCGAGGAACATTGGGCGCAAAAGCTGGAGCGCGCCATCCACGAGCGCCTTGCTCGTAAAGCAGCTTCCCCAGCCGGTAAGCCCTTCATCCGTAAGGACCTGGACGAGAGTATGGAGATTATCTTCCGGCTGAAGCTCGTGCGCCCAGCCGCCGGGCGGGGTTTCACCGAGAAGTGGTATGGCGCGGATATCGGTAATTTTCATGGATGGTCCTGAACTTAGATCGAACTTGTGCCCGTCGTCGTGCTCGTGCCCGGCCCTTAACTGAGCGACGACGAATTCGAGGACGAGTGCAGCGTATTGACGCAAAGAGCGATGTCGCCTATAATACCATTGTGACAGAAGGAGATCGACGATTGAATAACGGAAATAAGGAAGGCCTGCGGGCCTTTGCAATCGACAAGAGTCGGATACGCGAAATTGTGGCGGAACAGAACCGATTGATGGATTTTGTCCCCGATCCAACCGCAACTCCCGCGAAAGCACGGGAGTTGATGCGCGCGTGCGGCGTTCGCGCGGAGGACAACATTTTCTCATGCGGTATCATCGCTGCTCGCGACGAGGAGTAATCCGCCGTGGCCTGGCTCTTCTGGGATGCAAGCGCTCTCGCAAAGCGTTACACTGAAGAGGCCGGCCAACAGACGGTAGATGGTCTGTTTGCCTCGGTGCCCCTCTCAAATATGTCGAGTGCTCCCTTGGGATACTCGGAAACGTACTCGATCCTCTTGCGACGTATGAACGGCGGAGTCATCGATCTATCCTCATTCAATGCTGCCGTATCGTTGCTGGAATTGGAGGTCGTCGACAGCACTGAATTTCTCCTGTTACCTATTACCAGCGACGATGTCTTTCTCTCCATTGCAGCTATGCGCAAGCACAATCTGAATTCAACGGATGCTGCAATTCTGACAACGATATTGGAGTACATCCGTGCGTCCGGAGTCACCGATTGCTGTATCGTGGCAGCGGATCGGCGGCTCATTCGAGCAGCTCTTGCAGAAGGCATCCACACAATCAATCCGGAAGAGCTAGACGCGTCGGATGTTCCTGCATTCCTTGCAGCCTTGTCATAATCAATCATAAGGCAAGTTCGTATAGTTGTCTCATATCCTCCGCCGTACACGCCCTCGGGTTGTTCAGGTGACACCCGTCCTCCATGGCCTTTTCAACCATATCGGGGATCATTTCCGCGGTGACACCGAAGGCGCTAAGATTGTCCGGGATGCCGATGGCGTCGTTCAGGTCGCGGACCCACTGGCTTACCGACTCGGGCTGGGGCGGGAGGTCTAGAAACCTAGTCAGAACGATATAGCGCTCCGGGCATGAGGTCCGGTTGAATTCAAGGACGTATGGAAGCAGCACCGCGTTGGCGGTGCCGTGGTGCATCCCGGCGATGCTCGAAAGCGGGTGCGCGAGGGAATGGGTAACTCCCAGGCCCTTTTGGAATGCAGTTGCGCCCATCATCGCGGCCATCATCATATCCGTTCGCGCCTCGATATCTCCGCCCAAATCAACAGCCCTCCGAAGACTCCTGCGGCATAACCTGACTCCGCCGAGTGCGATGGCATCGGCCATGGGGTGGTACGGTTTGGCCAGGTAGGCCTCCATGTTGTGGGTAAGCGCATCCATTCCGGTTGTAGCGGCGATCATGGGGGGCAGTCCGAGTGTTAGCTCGGGATCGCAGACTGCATAGTTCGGCATCAGGTGCGGGCTGAAGAAGACGGTTTTACGCTGATTGGAAGTGCAGATGATCACGGTGCTGCGGCCGACCTCGCTGCCGGTGCCGGCGGTCGTGGGAATGGCGATCATCGGAGGCATATCGTTTGTAATCCTGGCATCTCCTCCAATGTTGTCGTCATACTCCACGAGCGGTTGCTGATGCGTAACCCTCAGCCGAATTGCCTTGGCCCCGTCCAGCGGGCTCCCGCCGCCGATCCCGACGATGATATTCGCGGCATGGGCATGAAAGGCGATGAGGCCCCGCTCGACGTCGAATTCGGTGGGGTTTGGCGAAATGCCGTCGAAAAGCGCTGTTTGCACGCCGGCTGTCTCAAGGGATGTGCGAACCGGCTCGACCAGGCCGGCTTTGACGATGCCGGGATCGCTAACGATGAGCGCGCGAGTTGCACCGAGCTTGGATGCGAGCGGGCCGGTTTCCTTGACGGCGCCCGGGCCAAAGACTATGTTAGTTGGGAAGGAGAATCTTGAGATCATCTTTTGAGTTGCCTTTCGGGGGACTTAACCACCCGCTTCGCTAGAGACACGGAGACACCGAGATTCATTTGAGAATCTAGAGAACTCGCCGGCGAATCCCGTCCTTCAAGACAGCCGAGTGGAAATTGAGGATTAGGCCAAGTCTAATCCCGCTCAGGTTCAAATAAGTAAGCCGTTGCGCCTCGCGAACCGGCAATAACGTTTCAACTGGCTTTATTTCCAGCACGAGCCTGCCTTCGACGATCATATCGATCCGATAGCCACAGTCAAGCCGCACTTCTTTATATACTACCGGGAGCGGAACCTGTCTGGCGATCACTAATCCACTTTGAGTTAATTCGCAGGACAGACATTCCTCGTAAGCGGATTCCAACAGTCCTGGCCCGAGGAATCGATGGACCTCAATCGCGCAGCCAATTACGGCCTCCGTTAACTCTCGCGAACCCGTCTCATTCATCTCGACGTTTCTCCGTGTCTTTGTGTCTCTCGCGAAGCGGGTGGTAAATCCTGAATAGCCTCAGGTCTTATCAAGACTCCTCGTGCGCGTGTTTCAGCACCCGGAAGATGGGCGCCGATGTACGGAGCGGAATTGCGCCCTCTTTCCACTCCTTGCGGGGCAGCACGAAACAGTGCTCGCGCGGGCATACGATCTCTTCTTCGCACCAGCCGTCGGTGAGGATCATTACCGGAGCCGCGGATGGAAAGTCATTACGGCCGATCAAGTAGTTGATCGCCGGCTGCAGCACCGTTCCGCCGCGTCCAACTACGGGAAATATACCCCGGAGATCCGTTGGAGGGATGATACCCCGATCGTAAGGCTGCGCGTCGCACATAACCAGTCTTATGGCGGGTACATCACGAGCTTCGGCGTATGAGGCAACCGCGCCGAGCGCCCGCCCGAGCAGCTCGCGGTCCATCGATCCCGAGGTATCCAGCACCACGCCGAAGGTGCAGGCATCCTTCCACTCCTGCGGCACGTAGCGGGCGGGTCGCGGGATATCCGGTGTTGACGACTGCCGGCGGCTGGCCCGAGCATAGCTGCGGAGCGGATCCCGGAACATCGGTACGTGGGCATCCATCCAGCGCGCGAGCTCCACATCCCACGGTACAGGCGGAGTGAACAGCGATCGAATCTCTTCCAGCAGTCCCGCGGGCAGCAGTCCCCGTCCGGAGTTCTGATAACAGGACAAGCCCGCGGCCACGCATCGCCGGACGACGTCATCGAGCGTGGTCACGTCCGGAGTAACCCCCGTGCCGTACGCCTGCAGCGCATCGCTCAAGATATGCCACGATCGCGGCGTGGAGAAAGTTTCTTCCGTCTTGGGCGGCTGGACGAAGAGATGATCCGGGCGG
>JBGPOG010000309.1:0-5814 GCA_041487935.1 Chthonomonadia bacterium
ATCCCGAACCGTCGTTGTGAGGGACCTGCTTTTGACGTCTTGTCCTAAGGACCGTCTTTGGGGGAATCTGCTTTTTCTTCGCACCCTGAAGCATAGACAGAGACAGTACCCAAGAATCGAGGCCGCCCTGCTCTGCAGGGCGGCCTCGATTCTTCGTTAGGTTCTAGGTTTAGAGCACGATCACGTTAGCCGCGCGCAAGCCCTTGCCCTTCGGGTCGTTCTCAACGTCGAACTGAACCTTCTGGCCCTCGTAGAGCTCGCGGTAGCCGCCGGTCTGAATCGCGCTAAAATGCACGAATACGTCCTCGCCGCTCTCCGGGGAGATAAATCCGAAACCCTTGGTGGCGTTGAACCACTTAACCGTTCCGTTTGTCATTTTGTGAATCCTTTCTGATTCGTGAAATGTGTGTGAGGCGTGGGGAAAAAGTGAAGCAATCAGAAAGGCAGCCGGCCCGTAGTACTGGGAGGAGCATTCAGAAAAGCTTGTGACTCTCGCAAACACCAAACACGCCCCCATATGCGGGGGTTCAAGCGTATTATACTACACATCTGCCAATAAAAGCGAATCGTCTGCTTTCCAGAAATAATTCACGAAGTGCGGCACGTACAGCGCGGTCAATTGTAGGGGAGAATAATTCGGGCGCTGGACCGGGCCGAACTGCAAATACCCGGCCCGAATTATTCGCCCTCTTTACGATATTCGGGCGATGGACCGGGCCGAACTGCAAATACCCGGCCCGAATTATTCGCCCTCTTTACGATATTCGGGCGCTGGACCGTGCCGAAATGCAAAAACCCGGCTCGAATTATTCGCCCTTTCTCACTTATCGCTTTCCGCTTTCCACGCTCTCCCGCGAGTCTCGTATCATGCCACGACAAATCTCAACTGAAAACTGGCTCCGCAGGATCACGCATCCCCACAAATCCTTCTCACAGCTAATGAATGAGAGCGGCCTCAACCCCGAACGTTGGATTACCCTGAAAGAAGCCGCCAACCGTCTCGGCATGTCCGAAAGCGGCGCGTGGAAAGCCGCGATTAAGTACGGCTGGCTGGAAAACTGCAAAGTTGGCCGGCGGAGACTTGTCGAAAAGGAAAGCGTCGAGCGCTTCCGCATCTTCCGAGAATCCCGCAAATCCCGTCCCGCCCGCCGATCGAAGCGTCGCCAACCGGACGATAGGCGATGGACGATAGACGATGACGGCCTACCACCGCCCGTCGTCAGTGGTCCGTCGTCCCTGCTACGTCCACACCTCCACACCCCCACACATCCATACGCTCTTCAGCAGGACGGCCGCCTCTGGCGCGACCCGGCGAACGACGACATCTGGGTTCCCGTCGACCGCGCCGCGAATGTCCTGCTGATCGGTAAAGATCAAATCGGCCAACTCGCCCTCCACGGCAAAATCCGCCGCAAATGGCAGCATAAAGCCACCGGCGAAGAAATCCGGGAATCCCGAATCCAATTCCGCGGCCGCCCCGCCCCTGACGGCAAATTGGCAATTGAAAATTGCCAATTGTCAATTGAAAATCCCCGATCAGAAATCCACACCTCCACACCTCCACACCTCCTCACCTCCACGCACGAATACGCTCTCAACCATCAACCGTCAACCATCAACCAGGTCTGGTCCGGCCGCGTCCGCGCCATGTATTCCATGCGTGGCCTCCTGGCACTAGCCGAAAAACGCAGCAGCCGGGGCCGCAACCGGTCCTTCCCGGCGAACGACCCTGAGCGTCCGATCAAACACGTCCGAATCCACACCGAGTTGAACCCGCCTCCCAATGATGCGCTGATAACCCGTAACGAAGCCGCCCACTTCTTGGGCGTCGTCCCGTCTCGCATTACGGCTCTCGTCCTGGCCGGTACGCTCTTCGCCTGGCAGGCCGAACCCGGCAAACCAGGATGCCCGCTCTACTTGAGCGCCAACCAGGTCAACCGCCTGGCGAATAAATGGGATCACGTCAAGCGTCGCGCAAGTTACGAGAAGGGCAAAAGCGGGAACAAGAAAGACTGGAAGCCCAACAGCTTCCAGGAGGATCGCCACCTGTGGGATCCGCCGCAAAAAACCCTGAAGCGCGATCGCGGAGAGTTCTACACCACGCTCCAGGCCGCTCAGGTCCTCGGCCTGACGCGCGACACGGTCCTCGCAATGCGCCGCAATGGCCGCCTCCAGGGCTACCGCTCGCCCGACAGCAAGAACTTCAAGCAGACATTCAATCTCCGTCGCTGGTGGTTCTACAAAAAGCTCGACGTCCACGATCTCAAAGCCGACCGCGAGCGCCAAAAGCGCAGCAAAGCCTACTGGAAAGGCCGAATGCCCTGGGCCTACGGTGACGACGCCAATCAAGCAACCTACAACCAACCCAAAGACCCCGAATACCGCCCCCACGAATGGAACCCCAAACAGCCGACCGACAGCAATCCGTTTGAAGAGCTGAGGGAGGGAATGCGGAATTGGTAGGGGCGCCGCTCGCCGCGCCCAAATCGTGCCCGTATTCGTTCTCGTCGTCGAACTCGAACTCGGCCCAACAGCCCTCCCCGTGTGAATGCCTGCCCGTATGGGGGCGGGTTGGGAGGGGTCCTGCTGCTCCCGTTCTTGCTTTCAATCTCGACGATGCGAACGCATCCCGTCATCCCGTAGATACCGACTCCACATCCGTCTTCCGGTAGACACTGACTCCACACCCGTCATCCCGCAGGGATCTGCTTTTGACCTTGCGCGTTGGGAGGGGTCCCCCCGCACCTCCCGTCCACCCATTCCACCGCGTCCACTCCCCTTTGGACTGCGGCGGCTCGCCGCCGCTTTGCCCTTCGCGCGAACGGGTCCTCCCCAAGTCCCCGCAGTACCGGCAAGCCCACGCAAAACCCACCGTCGCGAGCTCATCTCGCAGGAGTGCGAAGAAGTTCCGGCGAAGTAGACCGGCATGATGAAGCAACCGTCGCCACTATCCGATCCCGACGCAAACAAATCGAATCCCTGGAGGACAGAAGGCCTCTTCTCCACACACTTCCTCGTCCAGCGCTTCGCCCAATCCGGCTCAGCACATTGGCCCGGCGAGAGTGAGTCTAATGAGGCATTCGATCGAATCAGCGTCCTCCTCTCAAAGAACGAATACGGCCTACGCAAGGGCAATGAAGAGGACTGCGAAGATCGCTTCATTTCACCGGTTCTCGATATCCTCGGATTCGCTTATGCCAACCGCAAGATCATCCCCGAGGCCGACCGCCGCGCCTTGCCGGATTATCTACTTTACGGCTCACAGGAATCTGTCGACGCTGCGTTCCACGCGGGAAGACGAGAATCGTACTATATCGATTGCCTCGGACTTCTGGAAGCCAAGCGATGGGCGCACAATCTAAGCGAGGACGCCAGCGGCAGAGGCAAGGCGGCAAAGGGACGCTCCCCGCACCACCAGATTCGGGATTACTTGAGCGATACCGACCGCCTGGTCTGGGGAATCCTCACCAATGGTGAGAAGTGGAGGCTTTATTGCAAGCACGACCGTGCAAGCAGCTTCTTTGAATTCGACCTGCGCAGCGCCGTCGTCCATAACGGTAGTTCCGATGACGAATCACGAGCCCGGTCGCAGTTCCGATTCTTCTTCGGTCTCTTCCGCGCTGCCATGTTTTCGCGCGAGCCTTCCGGTGCGTGCCCGCTGGACGAGCTGCGTTCCGGCGCGGAACGGTTTCGCGCCGACGTCGAGGCGCGCCTCAGGACACAGGTATTCGATTGTGTCGAGCTTTTGGGTAAGGGCCTGCTCGACAGTGAACTCAACAGCCTTACGAAAGACGACCTGCCGGCAATTTACGAGAACTCGCTCATTCTGCTCTACCGGATTCTCTTCGTCCTGAACGCGGAAGCAAGGGATTTGCTCCCGACCCACGAAAGCAACGAGCGCGCGCGGACCTACTTCCACTCTTACGGGTTGGAATGGGTGCGGCGAAAGCTCTCCGATCCTGGCAATGCTGAGTACGCCGATAATGGAACTTTCACGCTTTACGAGCGCCTTCGGGCGCTGTTCACCCTGATTAACGGCAAACCGCCCGCGCCCGGAAAGAGGGACAAGAACGAAGAGCTGGACATCCCTCGCTATAACGGAGGTCTATTCGACCCGTCCCGTTATCCGTTCTTAGAACAGCATAAAGTGGGTGACAGCTACCTGGCCGGGGTGCTGCGGCTGCTTTCGTTCCGAAGAGGGAGCGACGGCGAGACTACCGCTTTCGATTACGCCAGTCTTGGCGAGCGTCATCTTGGAAGCATCTATGAAGGCCTGCTGGAACACCATCTGGCTGCCTCTGAAAGCGGTGAGATCGCGCTACGGAACGACCGAGGCGAGCGCAAAAATCAGGGCGCTTATTACACCCCGGCCGATTGGGTCAATTACATCGTCGAGCACACCTTGACTCCTCTTCTTGAAAGAATAGACAATACGCAAGTAGCATCGCAGCAAGAACCAAACGAATCAGCCCCACAACCCGTCATTCCGAACAGCCCACAACCCGTCATTCCGAACAGCCCCACCGTGAGGAATCCGGCGACTCAAGCAGAATCGGACCATCGTCCAAACGAATCAGCCCCACAACCCGTCATTCCGAACAGCCCTACCGTGAGGAATCCGGCGCCTTTAGAAAACGAAGAACGCGAACCCGACGACTCTTTCGCCAACGCCGTTCTCAACCTCAACATCTGTGACCCCGCCATGGGAAGCGCCCACTTTCTCGTAGAGGCAACCGCCTTCCTGGCGGAAGCAATTGCCGCACATCCAACCACCGCCCCGCGCCCGGAAATCACCACCGACGGAAAGCCCCGCCTGAAGTCGGACGGCAGCGGCGATCCCCTCTGCACGCAGGAGGCCAAGCTGGCGTATTGGAAACGGCGGGTCGTGGAGGCCTGCATCTATGGCGTGGACCTTAACCCGCTGGCGTCGAGCTGGGCAAGCTCTCCCTCTGGCTCAAGACCGTGGACCGCGTGCCTTTGAACTTCCTGGACCATCATCTTCGATGCGGCAACTCGCTCCTTGGCGCCACGCTTAACGAGGTTGCCCAGTACCCGGAAGTGAACAAGAAACCGGGCAGCAAAGGCAAGGGCGGCCAGTTATCGCTCATCTTCAGCGGCGATCTTGCGGAGGCAGTGGGGAAAGCGATCTCAGACATCACCGCAATTGAGGGAGTTCCGACCGACACTCACGATGCCGCCAAGGAGAAGGAACGGCTCTGGCGCGAGATCGATACCACCCTTATGCCACGATTTCGGGCAGTGGCGGACCTCTGGGTGGGTCCGTGGTTTGGAGCCGACCCGGGATATGCGTCGTATACCGCAATGTTCGAACACCCCAAACGTCCACAAGAGTTAAGAGCGGAACACCGGGCAGCGCTGGACACCATCCGTCCCTTCCATTGGGAGCTGGAATTCCCCGACATTTTCTTCGAGCCGGATGGCCGTCCAAAGAATGCTCCAGGCTTCGACGCCGTCATCGGCAACCCACCCTGGGAGCGGATCAAGCTCCAGGAGAATGAGTTCTTCTCAGCCCGCAATGCGGCGATAGCTCACGCTCCAACGGCTGCCGAGCGCAAGAAACGGATCGCCGCTCTATCCAAAACGGACCCTGAACTCTGGAGCGCATACGAGCGAGCCCGCACGCGATCCGAGCAGTCTCTTGCATTCGTTCGCCGTTCCGGCTTCTTCCCGCTCATGGGAAAGGGCGATACCAATCTCTACGCCGTCTTCGCCGAAAAAGCCCTGCGGCTCGTGCATCCCAAGGGGCGCATGGGCCTGCTTGTCCCCAGCGGAATCGCAACGGACGACACCACC
>JBGPOG010000310.1:0-5795 GCA_041487935.1 Chthonomonadia bacterium
AAGCTGTTGGAGGATATCGTCTACCGGCAACGCTCGTAGCGGCCAGTTCAAGGAACGGGACGGCGGCGCGTTCCCTACGCATCAACTGCACCATACTGCGGAAATACGCCACTGAACCTACGGTGTAGACTATTTAGTCTATTGGGTCAGCTCGAGCTTGACCACGGTTACGTCCCCGCTGCCTTCCCTTTTTGGGGCAGTGCGAAGAATCTCGTGGTTTGGGTCCAGCGCGATTTGGGTTGGTTTATCGCTCGTTTCAATTCGGAAGTCTATCGTACGGCCCCGGACGTCGATCGAGGCGCGCTTTGTCCCTTTGTCCGTGGTTATGATGACGGGAATCTTGGACCAGAATTCGGAATCACCCTGGGCGATTGAACCGACGACGGCGTATCTCTCTCCGACTTTCTCAACGCGCACGGCGTTCAACCGGTATTCCGGAAAATCCGTCCGCTCGAGCCACGATGGAAAGTACCCGGCCCATTCTTTGCCGGCGACCTCCGCGACCGCCTCTATGAAGTCCTGCCATTCCGCGTCTTCTCCGGGCTTGTGCTTCTGGACAAAGCGCTTCATGCAGGCCAGCATCTTCTCAGTCCCGAGCATCCGTTCCAGGTTCTCGAGGACCAGGCTGCCTTTTCCGTATCCTACCGCGCTCTGGGCCGGCTCCATGGCGTCGCGGGCCTTGAGAAGGCTCACTCGCTTGAACAATGGAGTCAACATGCCCGCCATCTGCGTGTTGAATTCGTGAACTCCCTCGCCATGATTGATTCGGCTGTAGAGCCCGTCGGAGTATTCCGCGAACGATTCGTTCCAGAGCGACCTGGTGTACGTATTCGGCACCACACCGCCCCACCAGGTATGAGCGACCTCGTGTACCAGCGCCAAGGGGATCATGGGTTTGCCGCAGAGGGTAAACGAGTAACACTCCAGAGCTGCAGGATAGGGATCGGATTCTATGACCGCATAGCGTTTGTACGGGAAGGGGCCGAAGTGCCGGGCAAACCACTGGATCGATTCCCCTGCCGTTTTGATTGCCGATTTTGCACGAGTGGAATTCGGATGGATTAGGTACGCCGATATGGGTATCCCTCCAATTTGTGCGGTGGTCACCGTGAATTTTCCGGCCGCAACCGTAAAATAGCATACAGCCAGATGGTTGCTGAAAGTGTAGGTTGTGCTCGAAGCATGACTTTGCTTTGCAAGCGGCTCGCCCTGCCCAATCGCTGTCCAGCCTTTTGGCACCGTGATGGACACCCCATGGGTCGCCGGGAGCCTGCCGATGTGCGGGTACCAGTAAGAGGTCAGAGCCGCCTGGTCCTTGAGCACGTAGTCCTCGTTGCTGCCCTCAACCTTGGCATGATAGGAGAGATCGAGCACGGCCCTGTCCGCATTCGGGAAACTGACGGCAACGAAGCCGCCGGCCTGCTTGTACGCCAGGGGTTTACCGCTGGAGGATATCGAGTCGATCACGTAGATTGCGTTGATTCGCAGGATCGCCGTCGGCGCCGCGCCGTTACGGCGCTCGACTGTTACGCGATCCGACAGAAGTGCGGTTTGCCGTTTCGGTTCGAAACGTACCGAAAGCTTGTGATCTCGAACCCTATATCCGCGGGTTTCCGTTTCCGCAATTTCTTCGCCAAGGCGCGAGCCATCTTCCGTGTGTACGATGGGGAAAAGATGGTCGGACGCCGACTCACAGAGCTGATATCGGGTGAATGCGACAAAGCGGGATCTTTCGTGGCCGGGCAACTCAAGCACCTTGACCTGCCATCGGCGCGGATGGCCCATGAGCGCCATGCCGCGTTCCACCCAGGTGTACGTGCTCGAAACGCCTGGAGCGGTGAGATCCTGCAATTCTCGGGCGTCCTCCTTCGCGGTCGCGGAGGCGATTCGGGAAACCAGGTCAGACTCGGGTGCAGAGTCGATGGCTCTGGACGAATTCGGAATGAAAAGAACCAGAAGCGACGCGGCAATCCAGTTAACGGTACGGCTTGGGATAGGGCTCATGTATTCCTCGAAGTCGAACAAATGCGGCAAACCGCTGAATGTGCATCATTATAACATGGGTACGCGCTACGGGGGCCAATCGTCTCGCACTCGTCGAATTCCCTACGTATTGCCCGCAATTGTATGCGCGCCTGCCGAGGCGGAAACCATGCGTATCTGCTCGGCGAGCGCGAATGTCCGTTTCGACGGCTCTGCCGCGAGCTCATCGCGCATGGCTGTTCGGAACGATTCGAATGCTCGAAGGGCTTCGGCCCGGCGACCCAGACTGGTCAGCGCGATCATCCGCAACCGGCATGCCGGTTCGAGGCAGGGATCGCCTGCGAGCGCTTCTGCGGCGAAACGTTCTGTTTCGTCCCATTGCTCGGCGCGTCGAGCGCTTCTGGCAAGGGCCAGGAGCGCGGCCGTGTGAATGTCGGCGAATCGTTGTCGCTCGTCATCGAGCCAATCGCTTCCACTTTCACCCGCACAAATCTCTCCACGGTACAGCAAGTTCGCGTCCTTAATCAACAGGTCGGCCTTTTCATTATCACCGGCAATCTGGAGATTCTGAGCTCGGCTGATTAACGACCGGTATTCCACGGCGTCGACCCAGATTCCATCTCCGGTGCGAACTTCCACGGCCTCGCGAGTCGTGACCATGATTCGATCTGCGTCGTCCAGCGGAGAGAGCACGCTCCGAATATCCGAGAGAGCTTTGCGCAGCGCGTGTTGGGCAGGCTCCGGATCGAGATGAGGCCAGAACCGTTCGATTACCGAGCCTCTAGTAACGGGCCGTCCATCAGATAGACAGAGAAATTGGAACAACTGCCGATGCGCCCGGCGTCCCCATGCCGGCAGGGTGGCATTGGGATCCACCGGCTCCATTCGAAACGAGCCAAAGAGCCAGACTCGGAGCAGAGCCTCTGTATTTCGCGATCTAGATGTGACAATCGCATAAGATTCAGTTGACTTGACTTTGTCCCGCTCGCCGGGGTCCGTGCGTTCCGGAACAAGTGAATCCTTGTGTTTGAAAGACTCCAATTTTCGTCGTACGTCTGCCAGCAGCCGCATATCACCCACAGCTTCGAATTCAGTCGCGCTCTTCTCATAGAAGATCTGTGCGTTCGATCGGTCGCCGCGAGCAAGCGCCACATCACCGAGACCGGCATTGGTAGTCGCAGTTCCGCGAAGATCGCCAGATAGTCTATGGATCTCCCCACTTCGTACGTGGAGGGATTCGGCGGAGCTTAGTTCTCCGGTTTCCAGGGCAATCTCAGCAAGGTTGCTCAAGGCCACCGCCGCATGGTGATCCCGTCCATTGCGCTCATAGAACGCCAGCGCTCTCCGCAGCATTGCGTCTGCCTCCCGTAATTGTCCACGCTTCCGGATGACCAGCGCCAGATTGTTCAGTGTGGCTGTCGCCCGCAGCCCGTCGCCCATCTCGTCCCTGATTGCCAGGCTTTCTCGCAGACACTTTTCGGCCAGGTCCAGGTCACCCAGGACGTCGGCGGCGGTTCCGAGCAGGTTCAGGGCGCGCGCCTCGCCGGAACGATCCGAGAGTTCGCGGTAGAGTCGGCGTGCCTCCTCGAATACCGCCCGCGCCTCTGAATTATCGCCATAAAGAGCATGGAGTATCCCGCAGTCGAGCAGCAGACCGGCCGTCCGCGGCGGATCTTCCAGTATGCGCGCTGCCGATACAGCGTCACCAAGCCTTTCGGCAGCTTCGCTGAAGGGTCCTCGAAGCTGCCAATACCGGGCCATCGAAATCCCGTAATCGGCTGTTTCCTGCAGCATCTCCGCACGGATGCACCAATCCATCCCGGCACGGATGTTGTCAATTTCTAGGGCAACCGCATGGAGCTCAGCAGAAGCTTCATGAACGCTTAGCCGTTCTCCGAAGGCTCTGGCCAACGTTAAGAATCGTTCGGCATGAGCGCGGGACGCGGGCTCCCATTCACCTGTATTTTCTGCCATCCCCGCTGCAAAGAGCCTAATCGTTTCCAACAAGCGGTATCGCTGCCCCAATTCGGTCCGCTCGGCCAGCAGTAAAGATTGCTCTGCCAGTTGGACGAGCGTCTCTTCGATGACGTCCGACCGGCAGACCGATTTCGCGTCTTCCAGGCTGAATCTCCCGCGGAAGACCGATAGGCGCGCGAAATGGCGCTTTTGCTCCGTGGTCAGCAGCGAGACAGACCAATCTATTGCTCCGTTCAGGGATTGGACCCGTCCGGTACCTCCGATATGTTGGGAATCGAGCAAGCTCTTTCGCGTATCGAGATCGGCAAGTATACGATCGACGGGAACATTCCTCACTCTGGCTGCCGCAATCTCGAGCGCCAACGGCAATCCGTCGAGGCGGCGGCAAAGTTCGCCGATTTCCGTCATATTTCGAGGCTCCCACCCCATATTGGCGGCCTCGGCTCGCCGCAAGAATAGCTCCGTGCTGTCCGTTCTTTCGTTGTGTGACGGGAGAGGGAGCGTGCCCAGGCGCAGAACCTGCTCCCCAATGACGCGGAGCGGCAGCCTAGAAGTCACAATGGCACGGACCATCGGGCAATCGATCAGCAGCTTGACCAGGTCGGGGGCAGCATCGCGGACGTGCTCGAAATTGTCGAGAACGAGCAGCGATTCGCGGTTTCGCAGGGCTTCACTCGCTGACGAGAGGGCATGGTCGCTTGGCGCCGGAGGCAGGGAAAGCGCTTCGCACAGCAGATCGCCGAAAAGGCTGCTGTCGCTCAAGCGTGTCAGGTCGAGGTAAACGGTTTCGCAGGATTGGATTGCGGGGTCGCGCCGAGATGCCTCTAAGGTGAGCCGCGTTTTTCCGACTCCACCCGGACCCACCAAAGTGAGCAGCCTGGACGGGCGTTCCGCAAGCCATATTGAGATCTGGCGTAGCTCCCGCTCGCGGCCGACGAAGCTATCGATGGGAGTGGGAACGGGATTGCGTGGCAACTGCATAGAGCACAAGAATTCCTTGATTCAGTGGAGCGCTAACGGCGCGAAAACGCTCGATACCCTATAGGTCCGCGGGCTTCCGGCTGATGGTTCCAGGTAATTCAACCGACAATCATTACGGCGCCGGCCAATAGCTGGTCCGGCGGCCATCAATAAAACGAATGACGGAGAAGAAAAGCCGTGGCTCGCAAAACCGGGCGGATCGCAATGATCGCCCTCATCTTGATGTGCGCGGTGGTCTGCCGCGTCTCGGCACAGAATCAAATACCGGTCCCGGCCGGACCTGGGACCCATATCTATGACAATACCGCTCAACTATTTGTCGTTTCGCTGGACAACGATCTTTACGTGTTCATTTCCACGCCGTCGCCTGGCGCCGGCACGCACATTTACGATTCCGTCCCGATGATGTGCCTCTTTTCGGTATCCTTTGGATTACTGACGGTTCCAGTGCCGTTTGCCTGGTAATCAGCGAATAGCTCATTTGCCGGGCCGGGCGATCACCTTGCTCCGGCCCGGTTTTTTGTTATGGCGAATGCCACGCCCGAAGAGATGCCTTTAATGGGCAGTTGCGTGTTAGCCTTGGTCGATCTCCGGAAACCGGATCAACTTGAGATCTACGTCTGAGTCGTTCTCGCGCACCGAACAGCGGTGTAGCAGCGACGGGGCTACGTGCCACCGCCCGCCGGTCTCCGTAATAACCGTGACGGATTTTTGATTGTACTTCACAAGAGTGCCGGTCAACACCCCGTGGCCGGACGCAGCAAACGAAACGCGGTCCCCAATTCGAAACTCCAACATCTGCCTGTGCGTTCGGAGCTCTTGTAAGATGCGCAGCCGGGCCGCGATCCGGTGGC
>JBGPOG010000311.1:0-5767 GCA_041487935.1 Chthonomonadia bacterium
CTATCCATGGCTCGAGCCGGATGACATTCGCGCTTGCTATGCCTATGCAAACCGGCTCGTGAGCCATGAGCGGATCGAGCCTCTCCTCGTCGAGGCCGCTCTGTGAGGCTGCTTCTGGATAGCTGCGTCTCCGGCAGGATAAATCCCGATCTCACCGCCGCCGGGCATGAGGTGGAATGGGTGGGAGATTGGCCGGAGGACCCTGGCGACGACGCGATACTGGCTCGCGCCCATGCGGAGAGTCGCGTAGTCGTGACGATCGACAAGGATTTCGGCGAGCTCGCTGTTCGGCTTGGCGCTCCGCATTGCGGAATCATCCGCCTGGTCGGCCTTTCGCTCCGGCATCATGCGGCCGTCATTCTTCATGCTCTATCGCTGCACGGCGCCGAACTGGCTTCCGGCGCTATCGTAACCGCCGAGCCGGGACGTTTGCGGATTCGCCTTCCCTAATTCTGCGTAACGACTTCAACTACTTGCAATTCCACGCATTCCGGAGGCGACCTAATGGTCTTTCAGCGCAAGTACAATACGGCCACAGCGTCGCACGTGCGGGTGCCGATAATCAAGCGCGGGGCGGTGGACTTTGCGCCGGGATCTACGAGGCCCTCGTCGGTGGACGCGATCCGCGGGATAGCAGCCGAATGCTTGGCAACTGCTGCCGCCCACAGTCCGCTTCAGCGGACTTCCACCTAAAAAGCCCAGTGTTTGAACGCTGGGAATCCCCGCGAACCCGCGAATCCCCATCACAACGCAAGAAAGCAAACATAGGCAACATATTTCCACATATTTCTGTTACCCATTCCGCTTTCCCATCGTCTAATCGAGTAACAGAATCGACACCAAAACCATTAATGTCCATTCACGTCCATTAGTGGCTAAACAAAAGGAGAAACCAAGCGGCAACAACCGCAGAGTTTACCCGTATGGGTTACCCATCACGGGTTGCTGGCCCGGTACCAGCAAAAGGGCAGAACTGAACGCCGAATACTGAAATCTGAAAGCTGAATTACAGATGTCAAAATGGTCGTTCTTCAGCTTTCAGCCTTCGCTATTCAGCCTTCAGTCTAACGCCCGCTCCCGGCTGAATATCCCGGGTTAAACGTCTCGGGAGGCGCACGTGAATGATGGTGCGCTGTCTTGCAAGAACTTTGGAGTGAGTCGACCCGGCAATGATCTCCCTCCTCCCGAAACCAATCGTAGGGGCGCTGCTCGCTGCGCCCGGCATCGGGAGGACACGACTATCTTCGGACTGACAGGGACTGCATACCTGTCAGCCTGCGAACGAGGGATGAAGGCATCTTCGCCTTTCCT
The DNA here is from genome assembly GCA_041487935.1 of Chthonomonadia bacterium. Lineage (GTDB taxonomy): Bacteria > Armatimonadota > Chthonomonadetes > Chthonomonadales > CAJBBX01 > JBGPOG01. Next base: position 1,312 of record JBGPOG010000311.1, read on the forward strand.
TTCCCGCCTTTCGCATTCCGGCTGGGCTACGCCGTCGTACAAGAAACCTGGAGCCAGTCGGTCTGGAAACCCGCTCCCAAGCCTGGGGACCCGGGGATGAAGGTAACGCTCTTCAGCATTCAGTCTTCAGCTTTCAGCTTTCAGACTCGCCGTCTTACGTTTACCTAGACACGTTCAAAATAGGCCGCAACCAGAGGTCCCGAGCTAACTAAACGGACAACCTACCTACCCTCCCGAATCGGGAGGGATCACAAGACTATTTGCATGTACGGACCGTCGCAGGGTGGGATCGAACTGAAACTCGGGAGAACTGCCGGCATACGCCGGTGACGAAGCGTTATCGTTACGATCTTTGACAATTTGGGAACAGACAGTTTTCCAGCGGAGGCGTCCGATCGCAATCGGTTTCTCGCGAGTGCGAGGCTACGTCACGTCGATCCCCGTCACGTGCAGCCATTTCTCGCTATTCGTCCGCCGCCTTACCGCTGGGCCGGAGCAGCAGGTCCGAAGACTGTTGCGGCGTCAATCGCTTAACCAGCTTAACCAGCCTGACATTGTAGACCGTAAAGCAGAGCACTTCGCCTTTGCTTTCGATTCGCACCCACGGGTATTCGAAGGCCAGCATGATGCCGGCGTCCTTGTGCTTTTCATCTCCGGAATTGGTTCAAACCTCCACCTGGCTCCCAATCAGGTCGTCCAGCGCCCGGTTGCTCCCCTGCCCGACTGGTCCAAACTCAACCTTTCGGATCTCTCGCGCCTCTCCCAATTAGCGCCCTCCTTGTGCAATCTCCAGCATCCGCTCCAGCGAAATCCTCGCCCAATGGCGGATGTCCGGCTTTACTTTGATTTCGTTTACGATGACTCCGTTAACGAGGTTTTCCAATACCCAGAGCAAATAATGCGGGTGGATGCGGTACATGGTGGAGCAGGGACAGATGACGGGATCCAAGCAGAAAACGAGTTTGTCGGGGTGCTCGTTCTGGAGGCGCTTGACGAGGTTGATCTCCGTGCCAATTGCCCATTTGCTCCCCGCCGGCGCTTCGCTGACCTTCTTGATGATGAACTCAGTCGAGCCGTTGAAGTCGGAGGCTCGAACGACATCCCGCGTGCATTCCGGGTGTACGAGGATATTTACTCCGGCGTGCTCGGCGCGCGCTTTCTCGATCTGGTCGAGCGTGAACCTGCCGTGTACGGAGCAATGACCCTTCCAGAGGATGATTCGAGATGACCTGATTTTCTCGGGAGAAAGTCCTCCAAGCGTTTCGTGGGGGTTCCAGAGGGCCATGTCGGCAACCGGGTCAAATCCAAGATCGATCGACGTGTTCCGCCCCAGGTGCTGATCAGGGAAGAAGAAAAGTCTTCGTTCCGATTTTGGATTTTGGATTTTGGATTTTGGAACGCCGGTTTCAGAGCCGACTTGGCCAATTGCCCACTGGATGACCTTTTTGGCATTACTCGAAGTGCAGCAAGACCCGCCGTGGAAACCGACGAACGCTTTGAGGTCTGCCGCTGAGTTCACATAGGTGATCGGGACAATCTCTTCGTCGCCGAGGATTTCCGTCAGGTCGCACCAGGCATCCTGCACCTGGCGGATGTTGGCCATATCGGCCATGGAGCACCCCGCAGCGAGATTGGGGAGGATTACGGTCACGTCTTCGCCGGCCAGCACGTCTGCCGATTCGGCCATGAAATGGACGCCGCAAAAGACGATGTACTTGATACCCTTGCCCTGTGCGGCGAGTTGGGAAAGCTTGAATGAGTCTCCGCGATAATCTGCCCAGCGGATGATCTCGTCCCGCTGGTAGTGGTGGCCTAAAATGACAAGCCGGTCACCCAATGCGGCCTTCGCGCGCCCGATCCGGGTGGCAGTCTCCTCCGCGTCGAGCCGGGTGTACTCGACCGGGAGCGGCGCCTGAAACATGGGAACGTTCTCCTTATTGGGCAGACCAGCCCGACTTGCAGTTTGGAGGTGTGAAAGTATGGAGGTATGGAAGAGGTCATGTCACCTCCATACCTCCACACATCCACACCCTACAGTGGGCGGGGATGTTGATCTGGCCCGGTTGTGGTTGAGAACCGCGATCCTTCTATGCGTGAGCGCGGCTCGGAAACAGCATGTGCGATCGAACGATCGCTTAATCAATTCTTCACATTATACTACGTATAGCGTTCGACCGGAATTCCGTCCTCTATACACCTTTCCGCCGCTCAATTTCCACGCCGGCCGTTGCCGCAATCACGTTCATGGGCGGTCGGATCTTGCGGACGCGGAGCTTTACCGACTCAACGGGAAACTCGTCCAGCAGCACCGTCGCAACCTGTGAAGCCAGCGCCTCGAGCAAGCGGAACTGATTGCTGGTACCGATGGCGACGATCCGCTTCGCGACCTGAGAGTAGTTCACCGTGTCGCCGAGATCGTCGCTCTGCGCTGCTTTGCGCGTGTCGATACCCAACTCCACGTCCACCGAATAACGGTGCCCGACGACCTGCTCCTCGTCGGAAGCTCCGTGGTAGGCGTAGAATTCGATTGCGTCGATGAATATCGTGTCCAAGGTAGTCAATTTTACCCGAGGATTCTCCCTCATCGATGTGCGATGTCCCACTTCCGAAGGAGGAGTTGAAGTAGACGGTGCGGAAACCATTCGTGTTTCGCAGCCTGCGTCATCCGGCCTGACTATGTCTGACTCCTCCACGTCCGATGTTACAATCGTAATTCCCGCTTGGAACCGTGCTGACCTTCTTGCGCGCTGCCTTGCCGGCGTCGAGGGATCTCGTGGACTGTCTATCGACTGTGTCGTGGTCGACAACGGATCTCCCGAAGACCTTTCTGCTGTCCGGCTGAGTCATCCGAGTATCCGGTGGATCGAATCCCATAAGAACATCGGATACGCAGCAGCGAACAACCTGGGACTGGAACAAGCTCCTGGGCGATACGTCTGCCTGCTGAATGCCGATGCTGAGCTGAAGCCGGACACGCTTGCCACGTTGGCTCGGTTCCTCGATGAAGAGCCAACGGTTGGCGCGGTAACTCCCGCCAACGTGGATCCAAGTGGTGCGCTTCAGCCGTGTTCCTGGCTTGGTCATCGGCTTTCTATGGCATGGCTCCAGGATTCGGCTATTCATATCCTGTTAGGCGCCCGCGGTCCGTTTCGTGCGTGGGCAAGGCCGGGGATAGACTTGACGGTGCGCGAAGAAGTTCAACATTGCCAGACTACCTGCCTGGTGGTGCGAGCAGAGGCCCACCGGCGGCTCAACGGCATGGACCAGGAACTCTTCCTATTTTACAATGACGTGGATTATTGCCTGCGTATGCGCATGGCCGGTTGGAAGATAATCTACTTGCCGGAATGCGCGGTGGTTCATCACGGCAGCGCTTCCGTATTGACGGCTCCGTGGAAGGAGAGGCAGGTCTGGCGCGACAGATACCGTTATTGCCGGAAATGGTACGGCGTTGCCGGTACAGCGGGAGTGCGGTTCGCTATTCTTAGCCGGCTTGCACTGAAAGCCGGGGCGCAATTGATACGTGGACGGTTTGCGAAAATGAAAGCCGACTGTCGTGATGAAATGTTGCTGTTGCGCGCGCTGAATTCGCCGGATGCGCAGTAGGCTTGGAGGGATGTGGCTTGAAAAAAATGCGACTTGGGATTGCAACGAGCCTTGTGTTCGGTATTGGAATTGTCGTGGGGCTGTCGACGGCTCAGAATACGATCGGGCCTAAGTCGTATTACGAAGAAAAAGTCGCAGACTCCAATTCCATACGTGCTGAACAAGCGCGCGAACTTGACGCATTCGTCAAAACCCTCAAAATCGATTCCGCCCGCCTGCACGGCCTCTTCCGGCCGGATTATTCCTCCCCCAGGGCATTCGAATACTCCAAGCGTCAACTAAAGCAAGCGTTCGAGCATAGCATTGGGTATCCCCCGCCCGGCCGGCCTGACCGGGAAGCGCCAGAATTCAATAAGATCGGCGAGGATTCGATCGGTATCTATTTCCGGGCGAAGATATCCGTGCTGCCCGGGGTCCACGCCGCCGGTATCTACATCGTTCCGAAGGGCCTCAAGGGCAGGGCGCCGCTCGTGATTTCGATGCACGGCGGTGGGGGATCTCCGGAAGTCGCGTTGTTTCACGGAGGGTCGAACTACCACGATATGGTTCGCGGCGGCGTCAAGCGCGGTTATGTAGTCTGGGCCCCGACGCACCTGTTCCGGGCGGACGGTTATCCGCCTGATGTTCGCAACACAATCGACGAGCGGATGCGCCTCGTTGGAACCAGCCTTACCGCCGTCGAAATCGCAAAAATCGCCCGGAGCCTGGATGTCATATTGAAGCGGCCCGAGGTCGATCCGAAACGCGTCGCCATGGTCGGTCTCTCTTACGGCGGCTACTACGCCCTGGTGACGCCTGCTCTGGAGCCTCGAATCAAAGCCTCCGTCTCTAGCTGCTATTTCGGCGTCCA
>JBGPOG010000312.1:0-5755 GCA_041487935.1 Chthonomonadia bacterium
CGCTGGATTCCCGATATCTACCTCGGGAATGACGACTTCGCGACAGTTACTACGGTACTGAAAGCCGGCAACGCGATATTTTTGCAATTAGCTCACGTACTGAGTATTGAGGGAATTGGAAATCGGAACTTGAAAATCGACACGGGATTTCTGCCGCTGGCTCCTGCCGGCGCAGGGCTTTCGGAACCGCTTTGCCGCGATATTCTTCTGTTGAACCGCACGCTTGGAGAGGTCCTCTGCGAGCAAGAAGGGCCGGAATTAGTGAACCTCGCCCGCCGGCTTTTTGCCGGTGCGGCGGATGGCGGCGACCCGGCCACTCTATTTGAGCGCATCCCCGAGATCAACGATCCTGCCAGGCTGCAGCCTCTCGTCCGCGCGTATACCATCCTCTTCCAGCTCATCAACACGGCCGAACAGAAAGAGATCGTTCGCGTTAACAGGCTTCGGCAGGAGCGTTCGGATGGTTCAGCTCGTCCGGAGTCCATATCCGAAGCTCTATTCCGATTGAGAGACTCCGGCGCCGGTGCGGAGCAGCTACAGGACCTGCTGCTCCGAGTTGAAATCTGTCCCACTCTCACAGCCCATCCGACGGAAGCCCGGCGACGCGCCGTGCTTAACAAGCTCGAAGGAATTGCCACAGCCCTGGCTGACGCCGACATGCCGCTGGAGTCCATCCGCCTCGACAGCCCGCCCAATTCCGCGGCGCGGGCTTCACGTGAATTGAAGCGTATCCTTACCGCTCTCTGGCAGACCGACGAGATGCGGGCGAACGCAATCTCCGTGAGCGACGAAGCGCGGAATATTCTCTATTTCCTAGAGCATACGATCTTTGACGTCGTTCCGTGGCTGCACGACGACATCAATTCCGCGCTTCAAGCGGCCTGGCCGGGAGTTGGGTTCCGGATTCCGGCGTTCGTGAAATATAGATCGTGGGTCGGCGGAGATCGCGACGGCAATCCCAATGTCACACCGGAAGTCACCTGGCAAACACTGCTGCTCCATCGCGAGATCGCACTGGAAGTCTATCTTACGCGCGTGGCGGCTCTTCGGCGCGACTTGACACAGAGTATTCGCAAGGTGCCGGCTTCGCCGGAGCTGATGGCGTCCCTGGAGGACGATGCTAAGGCGATCCCTCTGTCCGAAGACCGGTTAAGCCGCTATACGCTGGAACCCTATGCTCTCAAGCTCGTCTACATCTATCGCAAGCTGGCCGCCACTCAGCAGCAGCTCTCGGCGCTGGCCGGCGGATCGGGAGTGCAAGCAACAGGTGTGCAGCGCCCGGCATACTCATCGTCTGGCGAGCTCGTCGCCGATCTCAAGATTCTGCAAGACAGCTTGCGGAATCACAACGCGGCAATCATTGCGGACGAAGGTCCTCTCCAGCGCCTGATTGTCCAGGCGGAAACGTTTGGCTTTCATCTCGCCACGCTGGACATCCGGCAACACAGTGACGAGCATGCGAAAGCGCTGGACGAGCTGTTCCAGGAATCGGGGATTTTGACATCCGGACGGAAGTATTCTGCCTTCACGGAAGCCGAGAAGATCAAGCTGCTCACGTACGAGCTGTCGTGCGCGCGCCCGCTGGTTCCTCGCGATTGGCAGGGCAGCGCGGACGCTCGCCGCGCCCTCGAGGTATTCGATGTCATTCGCCGAGCCCGGCGAGAGCTTTCGCCCGAGTCCGTAAACACTTATGTCATCAGCATGACTCACGGAATCAGCGATGTCCTGGAGCCGCTCCTTCTAGCCAAGGAGGCGGGTCTGCTGCGATGGGGCACGGAGAACGGACGACGATACCTTGAAAGCGAGTTGGACATCGTCCCGCTCTTCGAAACGATCGACGACTTAAACGGCTGCGATTCGTTGATGAGGCGGCTGTTTGCCAATCCGGCATATAAACTGCACCTCGAAGCCCGAGGTCGATTCCAGGAGATCATGCTCGGCTATTCCGACAGCAGCAAGGATGGCGGATATCTGGCGGCCAACTGGGCGCTTCACGATACCCAGGCGCGCCTTGCGGCAGTTTGCCGCAAGGCCGGCGTGTCGCTGCGCCTGTTCCACGGTCGTGGGGGAACGGTCGGCCGTGGAGGCGGGCGGGCAAACCGGGCGATTCTCTCGCAGCCGGCCGGAAGCTTCGACGGCAAGATTCGATTTACCGAACAGGGCGAGGTCGTCTCATTCCGGTATAGCATGACTCCCATTGCGTACCGGCACCTGGAACAGATTGTCAATGCCGTGTTGATCGCTGCCGAGGGGAAAACCAACGATGCCGAGAACCGCCGATGGCCGGCATGTATGCGGACGCTCGCCGAAACTTCGCGTGAGGCATACCGAGAGCTCGTCTATGACGATCCGGAGTTCTGGCGCTTCTATACGCAGGCGACGCCGGTAGCGCACATCAGCCGGATGCCGATCGCCTCCCGGCCCGTATTCAGACCCGGAAAGGTCCTGTCGGGCCTCGAGGAAATACGGGCGATTCCCTGGGTGTTCGCCTGGGTCCAGAGCCGGTACATGCTTCCGGGCTGGTATGGCATGGGCGCCGCGCTCCACGGTTTCGCAAAAAAGTCTGCAGCGAATCGGGAACTCTTGCGCCAGATGTACGCGAGCTGGCCATTCTTTAAGACGGTAATCGATAACGCTCAGCTCGAGCTGGTTCGGGCTCACATTCCTACCGCGGAATGGTATTCTTCACGCGTTCGCCCCGCCCGATTAGGAAAGCGCATACACCAGAAAATCGTCGAAGACTTCGATTTGAGCCGGAAATTGGTACTTGCAATCACCGGTCAGGAAGCGTTGTTAGACAATTCCCGCGTCGTGCGTCAGACGGTCGATCTAAGGAATCCGATCGTTGCTCCGCTCAACCGGCTGCAGGTGGCGTTGATGGCGAAATGGGACGAGGTGGCGGCGCATAACGACCCACAGGCGCCCGCGTGGCGAGAAGCAATTCTCATGAGCATTGCCGGTGTGGCGGCAGCGATGCAGAGCACGGGATAAGATGGAGCGCTTAATTCTAGAAGATATCGTCCGCACGGCCCTGCGAGAGGACCTCGGCACGGGAGACGTGACGACCGAATCGATCGTGCCGATAGAATCCGCCGCCCAGGCGCAGATCGTCGCGAAACAATCAGGGGTTTTGGCCGGAATGCCTGTCGTTGAAGAGGTATTCCGCCAGTTGTCCGCGGAAGTGAAAGTGGTTCGTGCAATTCCAGAGGGCAGCCGATTCCATCCGGGCAGCATTCTATGCCATCTCGAAGGAGCGGCCCGCGCAATATTAACCGGCGAGCGCGTCGCCTTGAACTTCCTCCAGCGCCTGTGCGGAATTGCAACACTTACGGCCCGATTCGTTGAATTGGCGGGCGGCAGCAAGGCGCGTATCGTAGACACCCGCAAAACGACTCCCGGACTGCGCGTTCTAGAGAAATATGCCGTCAGAACAGCCGGCGGGCATAACCACCGAATCGGTTTGTACGACGCGGTCGTGATAAAGGACAACCACATCGTTGCGGCCGGAGGGATCGTGCCGGCAGTTCAGAGGGCGCGAGCGGCCATTCCGCACACGATGACCGTAACGGTGGAATGCGAGACGCTCGACCAGGTGGAAGAAGCCCTGCACGCCGGCGCCGATATCCTTTTGTTGGACAATATGGATAATGCAACGCGAACGGAAGCTGTCCGGCGAGCGAAAGGGCGCGCCCTGACCGAAGCTTCCGGCGGAATTACCGAGGCGGCAATTAAAGAAATCGCCGCGACCGGGGTCGACATCATTTCGATCGGCGCGCTGACTCACTCCGCGCCTGCGATCGATCTCAGCCTCGATCTGCTGAAGGCAGGGTAGTGGACAGCCGGCATTCATTGTCCCGCTCTTCGCGGGAGTTCGGTGAATTCTCCCCGGAACACCCAACTCGAATCGATCTTCAGAATGGCTTGTACCTTTTGGAGTATGATAGCGTCTCATCTACACAGGACGTGGCCCGCGCGCTCGTAAGCTCCGGCACAACGAATTGCGCGGCGGTGCGAGCGGACTTTCAGACTCTCGGCCGAGGACGATCCGGCAGAGACTGGTTTGCAACGGCGGGTGATTGCCTGCTTGCCACATACATCCTTGAATGGCCCGCGGACCCTGCGAGCTTCGGGACCATTGCCCTCGCGGCCGGAGTCGGTGTGTCGGAGGCCATCGAACGGCTAACAAGCCTGTCTGCACAGCTCAAGTGGCCGAATGACGTACTCCTTCGAGGCCGGAAGACTGCCGGCATTCTCATTGAAATCGTCCCGAATCAGGCCGGCGGATGGGTTGCGCTTTTCGGAATTGGCGTGAATGCCAATATGGCGAAGATACCGCCCGAATTGGAAGGCCGCGCGACGTCCCTAAAGATCGAAACCGGACGAACGTACAATATAAGGGAAATCGAACGATCGGTAAGGGAATCACTCCGATCTGCTTGCGAAATCTTGCAAACCACCGGAGTTGGTGTGATAATTGATCTATGGCGGCAACGTGACGCTACCCGAGGTCTGAGTTTTGTAACGACTATTGAGGGTCAAGAACGGAAGGGCGTCGCATCGGGCGTCTCGAACGAGGGTGCGCTGCTGCTGACGCTAAGCTCGGGCGATTCCGTGGAAGTCTTGTCAGCATCTGCATTGAGGGAGTGAACGGGACGTTCAGAAACATTCATACGATTGGTATTGGATTGCGAATTGGCCAATCAGGATATCAGCGAACTCCGGGTATATCGAGACAAGCTCCGCGGTTATACGACCGGGGAGTTGGAGGATATCTATTTCAATATCAATATTCTTCGCCATCCGGTCAAGTACCGTCTGGTCATGATGGAACTCGAGGCGCGCAATATCAGGCCTTCCGAGGAATCTCCGGGCGCGGCTCGGTCGACGAACCTGAAGTCGTGGCTGGAAGATCGGCCGTTCTTTGCGAAGCATCGCCCGATCAAAGCGGCTACTCTCTCTTTGTTATTGTTCTGCATAACGGCCGGTGCGACGCTTGCCATGCTGGCGCCGATATGGGTGTGCGCGATGCCATTGCATTTCATCGGCTTGCAAACCGCAATGGTCTATTTCGCATGCGCGCCGATACCGTTGATCCTCGGCGCGGGCGTGGGCGGCAGGCTGGGCGGTCGAGGGATTTATGGAATTTGGGTGCTCTTGGGAGTGCTCGCGGCGGCCATACTCTTCGACCTCACAGGCGCGCCTTCAGCCATTCTTCGTTCTGTAATCCAACCTCAGGGCGGCGGAGGTTTTCAGTTTGGTGGATTCTAATGCGTCAGACCCACCTGGCGGCTAATCACTTTTAGAAGGGCTGGCCCATGAGTATCGAATCGGAGCCGCGACGCACCGAAACACTATTGATCGTGGATGATGACGAAGCCTTGACGGAGCTCGTCCAACGCATGGTAGAGCGCGAGGGCTACAATACGCTCGTCGCCCACAACGTGAAGACGGCTATCGAGCTTTTCGAGGCAAACCGGGAAGTCATCGATTTGGTAGTTACGGACCTAGTCATGTCTGGGGAAGAGGGCCGCGCTCTGGCTTTCGAGCTCATGCGCAGTCGCCCGGGGGTGCGCATTCTCGTCTCTACCGGTCTCCATTCCGACGCCGTTCAAGAGCTACTGGATGCCGGCGTCAAGGGCGTTGTGTTCAAACCGTATCAATCCGCAACTCTGCTGGCCAAGATCCGAGAGGCTATCGAAACATAAGTACGTATATTAGTGTAGTGTCTCAATAACGTCATTACAACGACAACAAC
>JBGPOG010000313.1:0-5750 GCA_041487935.1 Chthonomonadia bacterium
ACGGGTACAATCATTTTGCAAGAGCAAATTAAATCGTAACGACATACGGAAGGGAATTTGCACCAATTTGAATATCCGAATTCTTGGTAAAAGCCTGTCGTTGGCATTGGTGTTTGCAGCCTGCCAGCCGGCATTCACACAACCGCCCATTCCAGACAGGCAGTTCTATCAGGACTATCACAAAGCTTATCCGCTGGGAACCGTCGCGGAGAACGATGTCCGATCGATCGCTCTGGATTCGGCGCAGCGCGTCTGGGCGGCAACGGCGGCGGGAGTCCGGCTTCTAGAGAACGGGCGCTGGAAGACTCCGGCGCATGGAGACGCCATCGGCCAGAGTTACACCGTGTGCAGTGATTCGCGCGGTACGATTTGGATCGGCGCCTGGAACGGCCTCTACCGCGTCGAACGAGACGGGATCGTAAACGCCGGAATAACAGGTGAGCCGATCTCGGCCATAAGCCGTCTCCCGCTCCCAGCCGGTGGCGGCGACATCATCTATGCCGCTGGGCCACACGGGATTTGGCAAAACCGGACCGGAGCGTGGCAGCGGGTTCAAGGATCCTGGAATACGGCGATTCGCTGCATTCAACCGACAGCAGACAACAAGCTTTGGATCGGGACCGCGAGCGGCTTGTACCTTCAGGATTTGACTGGACTAACATCCACGCGTTTTTCCCGGCCGAATGTAGTGCTGAGCAGCACCATTAATGGGATCTCGATGCTCAAAGACGGCCTCTTCCTTGGAATCGCCTCTACCGGGGGCCTCGACCTCTATCTTGCTGAAACTCGCGCCACAAGTCTTACCGCCCGTGACGGGATGCCGTGCCGTCAGGCAAGAGCGGTGGCCGAAGACCAGGACGGCCGGCTGTGGATTGCTACTACGCTTGGAGTGGCTAGATACGATCGTGGCAAATGGAGCTTACGGCACTCCCGGCGGTGGTTATTGAGTGATGACGCCCGCGACGTGAAGATCGGGCCGGACGGTACGGCCTGGGTCGCAACTGCTGCTGGAGTTGATGCCATTCGCCGGAAAAAGATGACCCTGGAACAGAAGGCGGACTCCTTCCTCAAGATGCTCCGTGCCAGGCACATCCGCGCACCCGGTTTGATCGGACCGGCCGTGCTTGACAGGCCCGGCGATCTCTCCACGAGCTTCATCGAGGACGACGATAACGACGGCGAGCACACGGGCATGTACTGCGCGATGGAGTCCATGCGCTACGCCGTCACAAAGGCGCCTGATGCGCGCGAGAACGCGAAAGCCGCGTTCCATGCGTTAATGATTTTGCAGCAGGCGACCGGGACGCCGCACTTCATTGCCCGCTCTGTTTTGCCAATTGGAACGCCTCCACGACATGAGGTCGACCGTACATTCACCCCGGAAGAAATCGCGGAATCGCACCGCACCGAGCCTCGCGAGAAAATCATCGAAAAGCGGTGGATTCCCACTAATGACGGCAAGTGGCTCTGGAAGCGGGACGCGAGCTCCGACGAAGTCGACGGCCACATGTTTGGATACGCCACCTACTTCGATCTTGCCGCCGACGATGCTGAGAAGAAGCTGGTGGCCGATCAAGTAGACCGGATCGTCGGCGGTATTATCGATCATGGTTACTTGCTGCAAGACATCGACGGCAAGGGGACCCGGTGGGGAAACTGGTCTCCGGCCAGCCTCAACCATGACCCAAACTGGTACGAGGAGCGCGCCGGTAATTCCGTCGAGATGATCTCTTTTCTCGGTGTAGCCTATCACATGACCGGTAAAGAGAAGTACCTGGCGGCGGCGAAGGACCTGATCGAGAAGCACGGCTACGCCGGGAACATGCTTCAAACCGTTTTCAACACCCCGTCGGAGCGCACGCACATCGAGGATGAGCTGCTGTCGATCGTATACCCGAACCTGCTCGCGCACCTCATCTTTCCGGCGCTCAAGACCACGGCACAGACGAGCATGAGGAGATGGCACGAATCTTGCCGTGCGGATGGAATACCGTTCTACGATTTCGTCTTCAATCGATACTCCGGCAGCCGCGTTCCACTGGACCGCGCTGTAGAGGTATTGCGCGATTGGCCGCTGGACATGATCGAATGGACGGTGGACAGCCGCCAACGGGAAGATGTCACTTTCGACCGAACTCCCGGCCGAGAGGACGAGTTTCTTACGCGAATCCTGCCTCGCAGCGAGATGGGAATCTGCATGTGGGACCAGGAGCCGTACAAAGCGGTTCTCGGCAGAAACGGCGACCGGGAGGATAAGCCGGCGGACTGGCTGCTGGCGTACTGGATGGGGAGGTATTATGGGGTGCTGGCAGGCGCGACCGGGAAGTAGCGTGTATACTTGCAGTGGAGGAAACGTCAATGCCAACCATGGAAGATGTGTACAGGTCTGCCAGGCTTTTGCCAACGGGAGATCGGTTGCGTCTCGCTGCCCAGATATTGGATGAAATCGTGAACGATCCGCGACAAATGGCAGGCTATTCCGAAGAGTGGTCGGACGACGACATTAAGGAATTTTCAGCGCAAACGGCTCATTATCTCGACAGTGAATACCCTGAAGAGCAGGACTTTGATCTTCCACGAGAGCTGGTCAATGTACAACCCAGGTGACGTCGTGCTGGCAAATTTCGCCGGAGCAGAGCACGTGAAGCGAAGACCCGCGTTAGTGCTGTCATCAGTACTCTACCAAGAGAACCGTCCTGATGTAATCCTGGGCCTAATCACTTCTCAGACCGCCCGGGCGAATTCGCCTTCCGACCACGTCCTTCAGGATTGGGAAAACGCCGGGTTAACACACCCATCGGCTTTTCGCACTTTTCTCTATACCGCTCCGCGATCAGAAGTGCTTGCTATCATCGGCCACGTTTCGGAAAGAGATTGGATTGCCATTCGAAACTGCGTTAAGATATCTCTTGCCGATCTTGATAACTCGAACCAAGCAGTACAGGATCCCGAGTGACACCGATCGCTACGCGGAGATCACGCATTATGGAGGACTCCTTGGGAACACTTGTCAGTATCACTTGGAAACCATCCGGCACGGATTTGTTTGACAACGGCTTTACCCGGCTTGCGATAGACGAGGCTGACCTTGTCGCCGGGTATGGAATCGACAGCGACCAAAAAGGCGGGCGCGAGGGCAGGCACCTAAATATCCTCGACGCCGAAGCCCTTCAGACGCTCGGCGCGGACGGATTTCGAACGAATCCGGGCCAGATCGGCGAGCAGCTAATCGTGGAGGGAGTTGGCGTTTGCGGCCTAGACCCCGGCGCGCGCATTCAAATTGGCGATGCCCTGATCCGAATGGTCAAGCTCCGCACGGGCTGCGACAAGTTCGAGCGTCACCAGGGCAAGTGCCGGGAAGACGCCGCCGGCCGGCTCGGGATGATGGCCGAGGTATTGACCGGCGGACGCATTCAAGTGGGCGATCCGGTAACAATCGTGGATGCTTCGGGATCTGCGGATTGATCTTTCTATCTTGAAGCCGAAACCATGTTGAGTTCCGGCGATGTGAGAGCAATCTCGGTGATTTCGGTACCGGCGGCTCCCGCGGATACCACCCGCAGCTTCGATGGCAGATAGAACTTCTGAACTCGAACGAACCGTTCGTTGTACGAATCCACGCGTTCCAGCGCTCCGGTTCCCGGGTTGCGGTAGGTCACGGTGTAGGCCACCGGCAGATGGCGGCCACTCTCAACCATTCTGTTCTCGAGAATATCTATCGTGAACTTGCTTGGCCCCATGGATCGGTTCACCTGCAGGATCTGTCCGTCGCGAATGCGGTACATGGACTGGCCGCTGTCATTTAGAAGGACCGATCTTCCCTGCGGATGTTTGTCGTCCGGGCCATAAGTAGGGCTATACTGCGCCTTGCCGGCAAACCGGTGGGAGATCATTGAGCCAAGTAATTTCTGTGCGACGGTCCGTAGGCTCTCATCTACAAGAGTGATCTCCACCTTCCCACTCGCCGAAACCGCGACCGTGCCCTCCGCTGAACGGTTGTCCTTGTCCACTGTTAACCGCGCGTGAAACCCCGGAAAGTCCTTTCCCCAGACTTCGCGGTTGTTGGTAGCGGATTGGAGGAGGGCGGAGGCGTCGGATTTGTCATCGGCTATGGCCGGAATCGCCGTGCTCGCGATTAAGACGGCTGTTGCTGCCAATCCTCGAATTGTTGCTTGAAATCTTGTCATTGTTGGTCTCCCCAAACGGTGTAGGTTTCCCTAAATCGTAAATGTGATGCATAGACAGTCACTGGATTGTTAATTGGCCAACGACAGCGCTGATTCATTCTCGCACCCATTTCAAGGACTTGTTACGGTTTGCGTCGAAAATCTACGCCAATCGTCCATACCAGTAGACGGGATTGTTACAATTACAGGTATTTGCAAAACTCGACAATGCGAACGTATCCCGTCATCCTGAGCATATCCCGTCATCCTGAACATATCCCGTCATCCTGAACGGAGTGAAGGATCTGCTTTTAGCGCACAAACGTCAACTGCAAGGTCAAAAGCAGATCCCTCCGGGATGACGGTGGTTGTGCCGGATTCTTCATCTCAACGCCGCGCTATGCGCGGTAAAATGCTCAGGATGACACTCGTGAGCACTCTTGCAATTACCTCACAGTTTGAGAAACCATCAACTTGCAGGTCACAAACATGTCCACCTCTACCAATTCTAAGATCAAAGTGCAGCTTCTCGGCGGCTTGAGGGTCACGCAGGGCAACGGCGACGCCGTGGACCTTGGGGCTCGACAATACCGGAGAATAGTTGCGCGGCTGGCGTTTGACATGCTACCGCGCAGCCGCGGGGAACTGGCGGCTCAACTGTGGCCGGAGCACGGTGTTTCGCTTGAATCGAAGCTCAAGCGCTTGCGAACAGAGCTGTCCGCACTACGCCAGGTCCTCAAGTCATGCGAGTCTGAGGATGCCTCTCCCGAGTACATCCAAGATGTGGGTGATGGTGTGCGCTTGAATACGGAACTCGTGGATTGCGATATCGTTGAATACCGGCAGTACCTTCAACTGGCGACGGATGAAACGAATCCGCGAAAAAGACGACTGCTCCTATCAGCGGTGATAGCCCAATACGGGGGAGATCTGCTACCCGACTTCGAGGAAGACTGGATACCAAAAGAACGCAAGTCCCTTCGAGAATCGCGCCAGCGGGTGCAGCGATTGTTGGACGAGCTGAACTCACATCGGTTGAAGTTGCGTCTGACCTTGGCAATCTCGGCGGTAATGATCTTCGGAGTATTATTTACGTCCGTTGCCGCCCGTTACAGAAGCAGCCCAGCTACATTGACCTTTATCTCCCTACAAGTGCAAGACGAGCAGGCGTTCGCCAAACTCAAATCAAAGCTCGACTCGCTACGATCCCCGAATGCCAATCGCGAAGCAGACCAGGCTCGCAGGCGTCAGCAGGCAAGAGCCTGCGCGGAGATAGCCGAGCTGGCTTGGAACTCCTGGTGGGGCCCGGATGAGCATCTTTGGATCGAGCGCGTTCGGAGTGTCTGGCCGGATATGCGGGCGGCGATTAAGTGGTCGTCTAAAGACAAGCCGGAGATAGCAATACAAATATGCGGGGCGCTACCGCGATACTGGCAACTCTGCGGAGAGATGTCGGCAGGTGGCGACTGGCTAGAAAATGCGCTTGGCAAGAATGCTCCGGTCGACGACCCATTCAGAGCGCGCGCTTTGGTTGGAGCAATGCTTCTGCAGTGGGAGAACGTCCCGCTCCGCGATACGCTCGAG
>JBGPOG010000314.1:0-5743 GCA_041487935.1 Chthonomonadia bacterium
AGGATCATTTCGCTCAAAGGCACCAGCAAGTGCACACTCACACCGACCTTCGACGCGACCAACCTGGTCCCGCCGTCGGCTTACTATACCAAGCCATCGGGCACGAGCACGTCCAACTACTACGTTCTCTCGGGGACTTCGATGGCGGCGCCGGTCGTATCCGGCGCGGCGGCTCTCGTCATCCAGGCCGATCCGACTCTTACGCCGGATACAATCAAGGCCAGGCTGATGCTGTCAGCCGACAAGTGGATGGATCCAACCGGCAATTACGATCCGTGTACTTACGGCGCCGGCTACCTGAACATCCCGGCTGCGCTCGCTTGCACCGCCGTTGCGACGCAGTATGCCATGAGCCCTCACCTATATGAGGATTCGAACGGCAATGTCATGGTCAGCCTCGACTCTTCGTTCTACGGAACGCGGGCCATCTGGGGCACCGGGACCACCGATCTTAGAGCGATCTGGGGCACCAATGCAATTTGGGGGACCAACACCATTTCTTCCAGCCGGGCGATCTGGGGAACGACAGTCTGGGGAGACCGGGCTTTGTGGGGAACCACGAGCGCGGGAGTCGATCTCTCTGCAACCGGGCTATTTGGAGAACCATAAAATGCGATCTTCAACCGCGACGTTGATGAACCGCTTGGCCGTATCGAGCATCGAGCGTATCATCTGGGGCGAATAACGCAGCAGACAGAGTGTTATTTCATCAGAGATCTTGATGAAGCGCAAATAGAAGCGGGCCGGACTCTCAACCTGGAGTCCGGCCCGCTTTACCTTTGCTCGAACGGGTATAATTTCCGGTATACTATTCGCGTTCCATCTGCAACGTCACAATCGCGCGCTCGCAGCGTCTTTGATAACATCCTTTTACTCAATCATCTAGTCTGACCGGTGAATTCATAAATTCACTCAACTCGAAAGGAGTAGTCCCTTCTATGCGTGCCCCTAAATCAATTGCTGTCGCGCTCGCCGGAATGGTCCTGTTCGGCGCCCTAACTCTGGCCGGAGCTGTCCCGGACAAAAAGAAATCCAAAGCTCCCGCCGCTTCGGCCGCTTTGTTGGCGGAAGGCAAGAAGGCTTACGACGCAAACAATTGCGCGGCCTGTCATTTGATCGGCGCTAAGGGCGGTAAGACCGGTCCCGAGCTTTCGCACATAGGAAAGTCCAAGAAGCCCGCGGAGTTCGAGAAGGTTATTCGAGATCCGAAGAAGGTGAACCCGAAGGCATTGATGCCGGCATATCCAGCGGATAAGATCGACGCAAAGAAGCTGAAGGCGTTGGTTGCTTATCTCGTTAGCCTGAAATAGCCGCGAGAGCATAGACGATTGCCACTGAACAGTTGGCTACATGCGATTCGCGCAATTACGCAATCGGGAAGATGGGACATCTGGTTCAATTGAGCGGAGCGGAACGCCGGTACCTTTACCGGCATTTCGCGCCGCTCATCTTGCTTTTGACTGGAAGGATGCTGCTGCAAATCGACCCGTCGTTCCTCATCGGGGTCTCTTCGCCGTCTTCTGGGGGTCTGCTGTCAAACTGCTTGACTTTGAATGGTCGACACTCGATTCCCGTTCAATTATTCAGCCGAGTACAATGTATAAGTGATATGGAAACAGTGCGGTGCGCGGGATTCGCCTTGCTCGCTGCTAGCTCGAACAAATACCTTGGACCTATCGATCATTATCGTTAACTGGAACGTCAAAGATCTGCTCGGGCGGTGTCTTGAGTCTATCTACAACAACGTCCGGGATTTAGAGTTCGAAGTCATCGTCGTCGATAACGATTCGCGCGACGGAAGCGCGGAACTGGTGAAGTCGGCGTTTCCAAGGGTCCGGCTTATCGCCAATCAAGATAACGCGGGTTTCTGCAGGGGAAACAATCAGGGAATCGCGATTGCCACTGGGCGCTATATTGTGCTCCTCAATCCGGATACCGAAGTCTATGAAGGATCGATGGAGACACTGGCGCGTCACCTCGACGAACATTCCGATGTCGGCGCCGTCGGCCCGATGCTGATGGTGCAGGATGGAAAACAAGGGCGAAATGGCACTCGGTTTACAAGTCCGCAATTTGAGATCAGCTCGCTGATGGGCCTATATAAGCGCAATCCGCAAAAGTACGATTATGAAGCATATGGCCGTGATGATTTTACGAAGCAGGCGGAGGTCGATGTGATTTGCGGGGCCTGCTTGATGACGAGGTGCGAGATCGTCGACAAAATCGGCGGCCTGGACGAGTCGTTTTTTATGTATTACGAAGAGGTCGATTTTTGCCGCCGAGTCAAGAAGGCCGGTTGGCGGGTGTTCTATGTCCCGGAGGCTCGCGTCTATCACCACTGGATGCAGAGCGCCAAGCAGGATAGCATCGCCGCAAACCGCCGCCTGTTTCGAAGTCAATACCTGTATTTTCGAAAGCACTACGGCCTGCTTCCCGCACTGGCAGTCGGATTGTTCGGATATTCCACAGTCATCTTTCGAACCGCCAGGATCCTCGCGGTTCGCGCGCGCGACCGGATCTTGAAGACCGCGAATCGGAGGGCGGTTCCATGAAGGTCGGTATGCTGACGACCTGGGAAACCCGATGCGGAATTGCAGCCTACACGTCCGACCTGGTTACGTGTCTCCGCGCCCTCCCGAATCTGGAGGTCGAGGTCGTGCCGATCGCGGAGGGTATTCAGTCACAAGAGCACTACGAGCGGCAGGCCGAAATCCTGAACCGCTGCGACGTGGTCCACATCCAACACGAGTACAGTTTCTGGGGTGGATTCACACCCGGCAAGAATCGGTTTCACACGCTGCGGCGCCTGATCGAACGCCCGGTTGTCTTGACAGCCCACACGACAACCGCTGTGTCGCAAGTCTTCGTCTACCCGGCGATTCCCAAGAGCGGACCCTTGGGACCCCGAATTCGCGCGGCCTATAGGGTCGCAAGAAAAAGGATCGCGCTTACGCTTCTGTTCAATTCGGTTATCTATCCGCGCTGGATAGAGGTGAGCCCGTTTGCCAGCGCGGACCAGGTAATCGTTCACACCGGCCAGGCGCGGGAGACACTTGCGCGACGTGGAATTCGGGACGAGAAGATTCACGTTTTGCCTGCCGGCATACCATGCCGTATCGCTGGACATTACGATGGAAATACCACCAAAAAGAAATACGGATTACAGAACAGTCGAGTGGTTACGCTTTTTGGATATATTACGCCGTACAAAGGGTATGAGCTGGTTCTGCGAACACTCCCTGGATTACCGCCGGACGTACACTTTCTTATCGCAGGCGGCTCCAGGACCGATTTTGAAGACGACTACGTTCAGCAGTTGATCCGGCAAGTGGAAGAGTCCGGGTTGAGTAACCGCGTAACGATAACCGGCTACCTTTCAGACAGCGAACTGGCCGGCGTGATGGCAGCGACCGATGTCGTTGTAGTTCCGCACACCATCGCAACGGGATCGTATTCGATCGCGATACCATTGGCGTACGGCAAACCAATTGTCGCCTCCGACCTGGCGTGCTTTAGGGATATCCACGATCGTCTGCCGTCGCTAATTCTCTTTCAGTCCGGTAATGAAGCCGAGCTCACGTCAGCTCTAGGACGCCTCCTGGACGATGGAGCTCAGCGCGCCTGCATGTCCCTCGAGGCAGCGGACTATGCCGCTAAGAACTCTTGGGCGGAAGTTGCTAAACGGACGCGGAAAGTGTACGAGTTGGCCGTGAAGCCATCAACGAGAGTCGTCTGAAACGGCCTCAGGGTCGAGGGCATTCCGCTGGCGCTCGTCCGGCAACTATCATGGGTATACTGCATGTGTGCAACGTTCCACTGCTAACGATGTCGATCGATTCAGGGTTTCTTAAGAGCGAGGATTGCATTCAAGTTCGCGAAGCGCGGCGATGAAGGTCACGATGGTCGCACCGCGACTCTCGCAGTGCGGTGTTGCGGCCTATACCGACTATTTGACAGCGGAGTTGCGCAAACTGGTCGAGATTGCACACGTTACAGATTCCGAGCGCTTCCGTGCAGAGATGAACGCCGTCGATCTGATCCACGTTCAGCACCAATACTTTCTGTTCGGCGGCGTCGCGCCGTGGCGAAATCGCTTTAAGAGGTTGTTGCGGCAGTTAAGCCGTCCGGTTGTCCTCACCGCGCATGAATTTGTAACCCCGGAAGGGGGCTATCTGCGTCGATCGGCCGTCTCGCTGGCCAACCTCGCGCAATTTGGCAATCCGGCCATTCGCAAGATCATCGTCCACACGGATATTGACCGATCGAGGATGATACAAGCCGGATTTGCACCCGGCCGGATCGTCGTCGTGCGGCACGGAGTGCCGAATGCGCCACATCTTTCAAACTGTGATGACGCGCGCGCGAAGCTCGATTTGACGGGACGTTTCATCATGACGATTTTCGGGTTTTTATCCGCTCGAAAAGGGCATCGTCAAGCGATCGATTCCATGCTCGAATTGCCTGGCAACGTCATGCTCATACTAGCCGGAGGACGGCATCCGGACGACCGGACGACTTATTGTGATAACTTGCAGCAACAGATTGTCCATTTGAAATTGCAGGATAGAGTACGTATCACCGGATACCTTGCACAAGCAGACGTCTTAGATGTGATGAGCGCAACCGACCTAGTTGTCGCTCCCTTCAAGGTTTCCAGCGGATCCGGGTCGCTTGCACTGGCTTTTGCCTGCGGCAAGCCGATCCTCGCTTCGGACATCGAGCCCCACCGAGAGATCTCTAGCGAGGAGCCTGGATCGCTCGCCCTCTATCCTAGCGATCCGCCCGTCAGGCTGGCGGCAGAAATCCATTCGCTCCTGGAGAATCCCGATCGGCGCAATGCTCTGGCCGCTGGAGCAATGAGATACGCTGAATCACATTCTTACGAACACGCGGCGCGCCAAACAGTCGATATCTACAATTCTGTGCTCGGGGAAGTACGTTGATGCGTATCGGGATCGACGCCCGGGCATTGACCAGCCGGTTTACAGGAGACCGGACTTACTGGCTGAACCTGATTCGCGCGCTCCTGAAGCAGCCCGATACAGAGATCAAGTACGTTTTTTACACCAGGCTGCCGGTCCCCGCTGGTGCAATTCCGGTGTCGGATCGGTGTACTGTCCGGACCCTTCCCGCCAGTAACGACAGGTTATGGACTCTCCTTACGTTTCCGAGAGCGCTTAAACAGGACTCCATCGATCTCGCTCATACTCAGTACACAACCCCCTTGCATTCCCCCTGCCCGACGATCACTACGGTTCACGACGTATCGTTCAGACTCTATCCGGAATGGTTCCCGCGAAAGCACCGGGTCCTCCTCAACCTGACGGTTCCGGGATCGATGCGACGCGCATCAGTTGTCATAACGGACTCGGAAAGCTCTCGCCGGGATATTCAGCGCCTCTACCGGCTCGAACCAGACAAAATTGTGGCGATACCGCTCGCGGCCGGGCCGGAGTACGCGCCGGTCGAGAAGGATAAAGCCCGCCGATTGGTGAACGAAAAATACGGAATCCAAAAGCCGTACGTGATATCGGTCGGCGTTCTTCAGCCTCGCAAGAATCTTCCGCTTCTCTTCGAGGCTTTTGCGCGCGCTCGACGTTGCGAGGAATTCGAACACGAACTTGTCGTTACCGGCAAACGCGGCTGGGCTTCCGAGGATCTCTTTCGCCATGCAGCGCGACTGAACATATCGGCCCTGGTGCGCTATACGGACTACGTCCCCGACGCGCACCTGCCGGACCTC
>JBGPOG010000315.1:0-5732 GCA_041487935.1 Chthonomonadia bacterium
GCCCGCATTCCGCCAGGTTCATGAATAAGTCAGGTTAGTGTATTGACTCAGTAACGTCATTACAACGACGACAGAGTGGCAAGACCGTCATTCCGAACCGCCTTTGTGAGGAATCTGCTGTTCCTTCGCTCTGTAAGGCCGATATGGAGACACTACACTAGGAACTGGCGCCTGTTTCTTACACCGGTGAAATACATAAATAGGGAGGGCAAAAGCCATGAAACACAATGCGAGTTGGCTCACCCTGATGGTGATCGCGGTCTGTCTCTTCCTGACAGCGACCCGGCACTTCGAGGCGCTGTTCATTGCTTCTATCATCGGCCTGGCCGGAGCATCACTTGCTTTCCGACAACAGGTCGATCGCCGCGTTGTCTTCGCGGACGCCCTGGTGTCCGGCATTGCTGCCATCCTGGCGGTGGTGATGGTCCTGGCGCAGCACAGATAGGGGTTGAATGGCAATCAAGGCGGCACAATTCAAGGCGGCCCGGCGATTCGGCGAGATCATCCGCGGTGCGCGAAGAACCGGAACGGCAAACGTCGAATCCGAAAGCGAAAGCCGGCCGAAGCTGCGCATCATTGTCGTCGGCAATCCGAACGTCGGCAAGAGCGTGCTGTTCGGCCGGCTGACCGGACGGTACGTAATCGTCTCGAACTACCCTGGCACGACGGTCGAGATAACACGAGGCCGGGCGTTGATCGGCCGCACCGAATTCGAGGTTATCGACACTCCCGGAATGTACTCACTCAAGCCGATCTCCGAAGAAGAGCGGGTGGCGCGAACGGTGCTGCTTGAAACGCCGGCGGAGGTGGTACTTCATGTTGTGGACGCCAAGAACCTGGAGCGAATGCTGGCGTTGACTTTGCAGTTGCTTGAGGCCGGGCTGAACGTTGTTCTTGCCGTTAACATGATGGACGAAGCCGAAAAGATCGGCCTGGAAATCGATTTCGAGGATCTTGCCGCAAAGCTTGGTATTCCGGTGATTCCTACGGCAGCCCTAACAGGCCGGGGGATTGGGGAGTTGAAGAACGCGCTTCATGAAACCGCTTGCCGCTAACGATGAAAGTAGAATGGCCCCTTTCTCGTACGATCCGGCGCTCGAACAGGCAATCGACCGGGTTGAGCGCTATCTTACGGACAGCTATCCGCTCTCTCGGCGGAGCGTCGCGCTGCTGTTACTTCAGCGCGATAGCGAGATTTCGGACAGAGTTCGGGCTGCCGAAGGGAACCGCTACCCGGCTGTCGAGCAGTCCGTGGAAATGGGCCGCTCGGTTCTTGGGCTGCGAACGGACGATATTATCGCCGTCAGGCTCCGCTCGCAGGCTGCCGAGATCGCCCGCTCGGTCACGACGCATCCGTCGGGCACCCGCGTTTCGATTTCCGACGCGCTAAGCCGGCTGACCATGTCGCCAATCACGGGCTTGCCGATTCTGGCGCTTGCGCTCTGGTTCGGACTGTATCAGTTTGTCGGCTTCTTCGGGGGCGGCACTCTGGTCAAACTCCTGGAAGGCGGCCTATTCGGGCAGCATCTCAATCCCTGGATGACCGGCCTTATTACCCGGCTCATTCCCTGGCCGTGGCTTTCGGATCTCTTTGTCGGAGATTACGGCATCTGGACTCTCGGCGTGACTTATGCGGTGGCATTGATCTTCCCGGTTGTCGGCACGTTCTTCCTTGCATTTTCGGTGCTGGAGGACACAGGTTACTTCCCGCGGCTGGCAATGCTGATCGACCGGCTGTTTAAGGGAATTGGACTTAACGGCAAGGCGGTAATCCCGATCGTTCTCGGATTCGGGTGCGACACTATGGCGACGATCGTGACGCGCATCCTCGAAACCCGGAGGGAGCGGATCATCGCGACGTTCCTTTTGTCATTGGCCATTCCCTGTTCCGCGCAAATCGGCGTAATGACCGCTCTTCTAACGGGCCACCCGGCGGCGTTTGGCCTGTGGGTAGGGATTATGGCCGCGATCTTCCTGGTGATCGGGTATCTCACGGCGCGGCTCCTCCCGGGAGAGAGCGCGAGGTTTGCCATGGAGATTCCTCCGCTGCGCTGGCCGAGCTTTGGGAACATCGTCACCAAGACCTTTGCCCGAATGCAGTGGTATTTCATGGAGGTGCTGCCGCTCTTCATTCTGGCGAGCGTCTTTATCTGGATGGGGCGGCTCACGGGACTATTCGGCCTAACCGTCCGCGGACTAACTCCGGTCGCACGGGCGCTGGGTCTCCCCGATGCCACGGCGGAGACGTTCCTCTTTGGCTTCTTTCGCAGAGATTACGGGGCGGCCGGCCTCTACCGGATGCGCGAAACGGGAACTCTGTCCGGTAACCAGCTTCTGGTTGCTGTGGTGACGCTTACGATCTTCCTGCCGTGCGTCGCGCAATTCCTGATGGTAAAGAAAGAACGCGGCCTGAAGATGGCCATCGGCATGGCGGCCTTCATTTTCCCGTTCGCGATCGTTATTGGCGGCCTGCTTAATCTCTGCCTGGTCGCATTGAAGTTGAGATTGTAATCATGAAGTGCAGCTTTTGCAATTCGGAATTCACCGAAGAGGAAAGCGTGAAGTCCTGTGGCCACTGCGCGTTGTTCTCAGGATGCCGCCTCGTCAAATGCCCGAGTTGTGGCTATGAAATGCCGCAGACTCCTGAGATCGTGAAACGGTTTCGGAAGTGGCGAACGAGATTGTCCGCGCGGAAACCCTCCGACACGGCGGCCAAGGAGAGTACCGGCGAAGGATTGCTTTCGGATCTAAGAACGGGATCTCGCGCGGAAGTGATCGATATTCGCACGTCCAACCCACGCGAGCGGGGCAAGCTCCTGGCCCTGGGGATCACTCCTGGCACGATTGTCGCCCTCGTGCAGCGGGTTCCCTCGTTCGTGATCCGTGTCGGGTATACCCAGCTTGCCCTCGACCGGGAGACAGCGGCGACGATCGTTATTGTGAGGTTACGTGAGAATCCCGAACGGCCCAAAGGGCGGCGACTGGAGCAAGTTCGCGACATAGCGGACGCGGAAGGGTAATTTTATTCGAGATGTGAACTGGGAAATGGAAGGTAGAGTCATGACCAGATCGACATCGGAATCCATCGCCGAGACGGTGGCAGTGTTGGCTTTGCTGTTCGCGCCGATGCTGGGTGGAGCATACACGCTTTTAGCTGTTGCGATTGGACTTGCCATCATCGTGGCCGCAACGCGCAAGAAGCTGACTCCCGCTTCGGTAATGATTGCAACCGGAGCATTCGCGATCGGCTTAGTTGTTGCATTCATCATCCAAGTGTCGCGTATGGGATAAGATCGCCGAAATTGGGCACTGAAACGCAAGTTCCGCGCAGACGCGGCCCGAGTCGGAATGGATGTAATTTCTCCGGGTAGGATTGCCTCTCCCGCGTTCGCCTATCACCTTGCCTATCGATTGGCGTGCAACGAACTTACTTGATGATCGACGGAAGGACAAGTCTGCCCGGGCATCGAAGGTGCTATTATTCTGTTGTGTCCATATTCTGCAGTGTGGGAATCGTTATGCCACCGACCGACATTGTTCTACGAAAGCGAATCTCCGCGAAGAACTTCCTTCTTATACACGTAGGTTTATTTCTTCTGGCGGTGGTGATCTGGGTTGCCGGGGCGAAAACGCAGTTGGTTTCGGTGCCGATCGTTTTCGTTCTAGGCCTCTTTCCGCTTGCCATTGGCCTTCTCTATTCATGGCTCGTGCGAATCAGCACGGAATACCGGGTGTTCAGCGACAGCCTGGAGGTCGAGTCCGGAATTATCGCCAAGAACATTGAGAATATTCAGTTTTATCGCGTACGCGACTTCGGACTCACCCAGTCGTTTGTAGGCCGTATTCTAAACTTCGGAAACGTCTATGTAATCTCGACCGATCAAAGTGACCCACACCTGGTCCTACGCGGAATTGACGATCCCCGTGACGTTTACCAAACCATGCGCGAACTCGTCGCCAAGTCACAAGCAGCCCGCAGGACGATGATCGTGGAAGAAGAGCTCCCGTCAACCGTAATCGACTCGTAGAATGATCGACTACTTGACCGCCCGAACGCCCGAACACCCGAACGCCTGCCTCCCGCGCAACCTCGGCATGCCGCTCGAGCTCAAGTGGCTGTGCGAAGTCCGCGTGAACCGCAGCGCGGTCGAGCGCCGGCTCGAGCATTTCCTAACCGGCCGGTATTCTGTGGCGCACCGGCATCCTATGGCATAATATGAAGGCGGGTCGAATCTATCATCGAGGTCTGGAGATGCTTAAGACAATCGAGGGAATCTATCGGAAAGGGAAGGCCGATCTGCTCGAATCACCTGAGGAGCCGGATGACTCGCATGTCATTGTAACCTTTTTACCCGCCAATGGGACCGGCCGTAACGTTTCAGCGATGACGGGGGAAGAAATCGCGGATCTCCGCTGGAGATTAACCACCTTTGAGGACGATTGGAACGCCCCGGGTATGGAGGTCTACGATGACCTATAAACGAGGCGATTGATTCCGCTCATCGAGTCACGCTCGGGATCTAAACGAAGCGCCTGCTCCTCGCTCATTCCACGGCAAGCCAGCATCCTTCCGAAAAGGAAAAACTATGCGCAAGCGACTTGGATTCTCGTTCTCAGCCTTATTTCTAGGCTCGATCTTTGGCTGTGGCCGCGTATCCACCTTAACCGATGTCCACGCCGACGGCTCTCTTACGCGAACCATCAAATTTCACGGCCAGGCTCCGGACGAAAAGAACGGAGTCAGCATCGGACCTAAGCTGGAAGACACCTTCATCATCCCCTCCGGCGCGCCGTGGAAGGTAACGCGGGCCAAGGAGAAGGACGAGCTCATCGTCACGGCGACGCGAGACGTGCCGAAGGGCGAAACTCTTAAGCAAGACCTGGTCATCCGCGGGAAGATCAAGGGAAATCCCGGGCGATTGGTAGTTAACGAGCTGGCCGTGCGCCAGGTCGCGCCCGGCCGGTTGGAGTATCGGGAAGTTCTGCACTATCAGGGCGACCGGCCGAAGGAGATGGATCAGGCGGCGCCGGAGCTGACGAGCATCCTCAAATCGACTCTCCCCGCAAATCTCGCCGCCGAGGCCGAGCAATCCGACTTGACCCGCAACTTGATCCGAGAGATCTGGCGAACGCTCTTCGGGCCGGGGGACCCGCTCATATCGCAGCTCATGATGCACCCCGATCTGGCCGAGCGCAGGTTGAAGATGCGCTTAGCGGCTGCGGTGGATAAGACCCTCCAGCAAAAATTCGGTAACCGGATGACTCTGGAACAGCGCCAAGCGGTCACGCGCAAGCTGGTGGCGACCGCCGCGGCAAAAACCAGCACCATGGGTAAAGATAAGTCAAAGGCCGGCCCTCCCGAACCGGGAGGCAACGACGACGGAGGTCTGCAGGCGATTTTCATCAGCGTCCGGCTGCCGGGCAAGGTCGTCGCGACCAACGGGGAGCGAGACGAGTCGACCGGGGAGGTTTTCTGGGCTCTCTATTCGCTGGCGCCCGCATTGGAAGACGTGGTCTTGACGGCGACTTGTGAGACCGGGAAGTGATGTGTGATCCGTGACCACCTTGAAGCTGTCAGCATGGACGAAAAGGAGAGATGGAATGGTTACGTTTCGAAATCGCAGCTACCGGAACCTGATGCGGATGGCCTTGGGGTCCCGCGTTTTATTGACATCAGCTCTGTTCTTTTATGCTGCCGAGTGCTTCGCACAGAAGCCCCCGATCAAAGAAGC
>JBGPOG010000316.1:0-5691 GCA_041487935.1 Chthonomonadia bacterium
CACGTTTCACCGCACGTCCATGCAATGGTCGTGCCTGGTTCCGGGCTGGTGAAGGTCCAGGCGGAAAAGGAAGGGCTGGACAAGGTCTTTACGGACGCAGGCTTCGAGTGGCGCGAGGCGGGCTGCTCGATGTGCCTGGGGATGAACCCTGACATTCTCTTGCCAGGCCAGCGCTGCGCAAGCACCAGCAACCGTAACTTCGAAGGGCGGCAAGGTAAGGGCGGAAGAACGCACCTGGTCAGCCCGGAGATGGCGGCGGCCGCGGCGATTGCCGGGCATCTGGTGGATGTGAGGGAGTGGAAGAAGTAGCTACCTACGGCGGAACAGCGAGGATTTGGTTATGGCTACCGTAATCACCGCATTGCGGCCGGATACTCTAGATAGGATGGTGCGTGCAGTGGAGAAGGTTCGTGAAAGGTTGATACGCGCGACTGCAGCATTGGAAGCTGCTGGAATTCCTTATGCGGTGGTAGGCGGAAATGCAGTTGCCGTATGGGTAGCTCAAGTGGATGAGGGCGCTGTCCGGAATACGCGCGATGTCGACATTCTTCTTCGGCGTGCGGACTTCGAGAAAGCTACAAAGGCGCTAGAGCAAGAAGGATTCGTGTATCGACACGTCCGCGGGTTAGACATATTTCGCGATGGACCGGAAGCATCGGTTAGAGATTCGGTACATATCCTTTTCGCTTCAGAACGGTTGCGCGGAGATGAGCTTGCGCCAAATCCGCAGATCTCCGAATCCGAGCCGGCAAAGGAGTTTCAGGTTCTGTCGTTGGAAGCCCTCGTCCGCACTAAGCTAAGTGCGTGGCGACTGAAGGACCAGGTACACATACAAGACATGCTCGAAGTCGGCCTTGTCGACCAATCCTGGGTCGAGCGATTTCCGCGGGAATTGGGGGCGCGGCTTCAGCACTTGATCGATACGCCGGAAGGATAGTCTTCATTGGCAGTGAGGTGCCGTCAGCCATAGCACTCAGTGGAAGGTCGGGAAACAGCACACAGGATGGCCGATCATTTTGAGCTAGTAGTTCAGGGACCTCCAGTACCCGTACGGGCAGCCAAGAAGAACGCGAGACGATATCAAGAATGGGTGAGAACGGTTCATGCAGGAGCCTTGCAAGTATGGCCTACGCAGGCTGCTATTACGCCTAGTCAGCGGGTCGAGGTGGCGATTACAAATTACTTTACTGCCGCCCCGCCCGATATAGACAACATCATCACGCCCATTCTAGATGGACTGGAAAATGTTGTCTACTTGGACGATTCACAAGTCTATAGAGTGACAAGTACGAAGGTCGACCTAAAGCTTGCTCCTATCGTCGCCAATCCGTCTCCGGAGTTAGCCGAGGCGTTACTCCAGTATAATGAAGTCATTCACGTTCAAGTGATTTGGTAAGGACAAAATCGATGCACGTACAATCAGTCCCAGTCCGGCGAATGTCTGCTGAAGAACGGCAGGTATGGAAGATCGCACAGGAGTACGAACAACGCGGGTATCGCGTTGTCGTCGGGCCTTCACAAGATCAGGTTCCTGAGTTCCTTAAGTCGTTTCAGCCAGACCTGATAGCGATTGGTCCCGACGAATCGGTGGTAGTTGAAGTGAAGCTCGGCGAAGAAGTGCGCCGATCCCGCCATTGGGCCGAGCTCGCCCGTGCCGTAGAGCAACAGCCCGGATGGAGGTTTGAACTAGTAGTTCGTTCCCGACCGGATACTGAACTTAAGCAGACTATTCCGGTGCAGAAGATTCGATCGCATCTTGACCTAAGCAAGCGATTAAGCTCACAGGGCGAGCTGGAGGGCGCATTCTTGCTCGCGTGGGCAGCGCTCGAAGCATCCATGAGGAAGGTGAGTGAGCAGAGTAAACTGGATCAGTTAGGGATGAATCCGGCGACAATAATAGCGAACCTTTATATGGACGGCGCGCTGTCGAGGCGGGAGTATGATGACCTTCAGCGCATCCTCAGCATTCGAAATCGTGTCGTGCACGGAGCGCCAGCCCCGGAGATTTCCGAAGGTACGATCGGAAAAGTTCGTGATATCACACTACACCTTTTAGCTCAATAGAGGTTAGCAAATGGAGCCATTCATCAAAATAACCGGCATCGCGGCGCCCTTGGACCGCGCGAACGTCGATACCGACCAGATCATCCCCAAGCAGTTCCTCAAGCGCGTGGAGCGGACCGGGTTCGGGGAGTTTCTCTTTTTCGACTGGCGTTATCATGAGGATGCCTCGGTCTGCCCAGGGTTCGAGCTGAATGCGCCGGGTTTCAAGGGCGCGAGCATTCTCATCGCGGGCAAGAACTTCGGCGGCGGCTCGTCGCGCGAGCACGCGCCTTGGGCGCTGCTGGATTACGGATTTCGGGCCATCATCGCGCCGTCGTTTGCGGATATCTTTTTCAACAACTGCTTCAAGAACGGAATTTTGCCGGTGGCGCTGCCGGAGGAGACGGTGAACTTCCTCATGGAAAAGGCAAAACAGCATCCCGGCTATCAGTTGACCGTAGACTTGGAATCGCAAACGGTCTCCGATTCCGATGGCTTCGCGACGGAGTTTGAGGTCGATCCTTTTCGACGGCATTGCCTGCTAAACGGCTTGGACGACGTTGGGCTTACGCTCCAACACGCAGGGGATATCGATGACTTCGAGGCCAGCCGGCCAGAGTGGAAACGCGGGCTGGGAACTGCGGCGCGGGTCTGAATTGCTATCTGAGGTTTGTCCGCGGCCTCATTTGCCGGATCGATTCGCGACGATCGGGCATTCACAATTCAAGTTACGATCCTATAGCTGATGGATTCCTACCTTATACGAGAAGCTCAACGCCGGGATGTGCCCGCGATCATGGCCCTCTGGCGCGAGATGATGGAGTTTCATAGCGTCTACGATCCGCGCTTTCGATTTGCACCGGCCGCTCAGCGTGAGTTGGAACGCCACCTGGTGGAAACGACCCGATCGCGTGACGCTCGGATTCTTCTGGCTGAAGCTGACGGGCGCGTTATCGGATACGTTCTCGGCGAGGTCCACAAGCGCAAGCCGCTCTATCCGATGGGGTGCTACGGATTCATCTCCGACATCTCCATCACGGAAGCGTGGAGACGTCGCGGAGTGGGACGTACGCTCGTGGAGAATCTGGTCGAGTGGTTCCGAATGAAGGGCGTCACCGCTATCGAGCTGTTCGTCGCGGAAGCTAATCCCATTTCCATGGCGTTCTGGGATTCGATGGGTTTCGGGGAGTTTCTGAGGTTGAGGCGGCGTGAGCTGGAGTGAAGAGTTGATAGGGCGAAACGGTGAGAGAACGTCGGGTTCGTCCGGGCGCCTTGTCACTTAACGGGGGTACGAATGGGTAAGAAAATAGCCGTTCTTCAAGGCGATGGGATTGGACCGGAAATCGTGCCACAAGCAATTCGGGTGCTGCGCGCGGCCAACGAGAAATTTGGGCTCGACCTGGAATTTAAGGATGCTTTGTTCGGAGGTTGCGCCTATGACGCGACCGGCAATCCACTACCGCTGGAAACGCTTGAATTATGTAAAAGCGCGGATGCCGTCCTCATGGGCGCAGTCGGCGGACCGAAATGGGACAAGGTGCAGCCTGCCACGCTTCGCCCGGAAGCCGGCGGCATACTGCCCATCCGCAAGCACCTGGGGCTTTTTGCCAATCTTCGTCCGGCGAGACTCTACCCGGCCCTGATCGGGGCATCCACGTTAAGGCCGGAACTGCTTGCAGGCGGTTTAGATATCCTGGTAGTCCGCGAGCTCACAGGAGGCATCTACTTCGGCGTGAAGGAGCGGACGGACGGTGGCAATCGCGCGGTCGATACCTGCGCTTATACCGTGGAAGAGATCGATCGAATCGCGCGGGTCGGCTTTAACGCGGCGCGGCGCCGATCCAAGAGACTCTGCTCGGTCGACAAAGCCAACGTGATGGAGACATCCCGTTTGTGGCGCGAAGTCGTGACGCGGATCGGCCCGGAATATCCGGACGTCGTGCTTTCCCACATGCTCGCCGATAACTGCGCCATGCAGCTCGTGCGCAATCCGCGACAGTTCGACGTGATCGTGACCGACAATCTATTTGGGGACATGCTCAGCGACGAAGCGTCCATGTTGACCGGAAGCCTCGGGATGCTGCCTTCGGCGAGCCTGGGCTCGGGCGCCCTGGGCTTGTATGAGCCTATCCATGGGTCGGCGCCGGACATTGCGGGTAAGGGAGTTGCGAATCCGTTGGCGGCCATCCTCTCGGCCGCCATGCTGCTCCGGTATTCGCTGCAGCGCGAGGATGCCGCTAACGCCATCGAGATTGCGGTGGAACAAACTCTTGCTGCCGGATGGCGCACTGCCGACATCGCAAGCCAAGGCGAGAAAACGATCGGGACTGCCGAAATGGGCGGCCGCGTTGTCGAAGCATTTTTGTCCGGACGATAGTTTATTGGGAGGGCGAGGCTCCCGCCGAGCCGTGGCCGCCGGCTCGGCGGGAGCCTCGCCCTCCCGCGTGATTCGAATCCGCATCTTTATCGAATTAACATCGGGATATTTGCCTTGCAAAAGCAGATCGCCTATCTTCTGGGCGCTACAATCGACGCCAAGCAGATAGAAGCCATGGAAGCCGGCAACCTCCCGCGCACGGAGGTCTATGTTTTCCGGCAGCGCAACCATCTCCCCATTCTCTGTTACGACGACATTCAAGCGGCGAACCGCGCGCTCTTCCGGTGGTTTACTCGGAAGGACCAGCGGCATTGGGCGCTATCCTGGATGGCGCTTGACCAACGCAAGAACTACTCCGGCCTGTTGACCAGCGGCGACGACGTCGGCCTCCCGATGGTCATGCAGACCTGGGCGCGCCGCGTATCCCTGCCCGTCTATAACATCCAGCACGGTTCGTTTTTTGGCTCGAAGAAATTCCGGCTTCTGATGAAGGTCATGGGCCGGATGCGGAACGTACACTACCTTTGCCTTTCGGATTCTTTGCGCCGGATCATGATCGAAGAATTCTGCGTTCCCCCGCCGCAGGCCCACAATACGGGTTATGGCGTCGACACCCATTTTTTTCGCCCGTCGAGATCGCTCGATTCGCCTCCGACGATCGCCAGCGCTGGAACGGCGAATCGGGACTACAAAACGCTGGTGGCAGCCGTAAGACCATTGGGTGTCGATTTGAAGATCGCTGCAGACAGCGCCTGGTTTCCGTCGAGCCTGGACATCGATCGGGTAAGACTACCCGCGAATATCGAGGCGCGCTCGTATGGCGACTATATTGGATTGAGGAACCTATACGCTCGATCCACTTTTGTCGTGGTCCCTCTCTATCCTGCGCGCCATGCTTGCGGATTTGCGGTGATCGCAGAGGCGCAGGCCATGGGAAAGGCCGTCGTCACGACGAAGATTGAAGGTCGCAGCGATTTCGTGGTTGAAGGCGAGACCGGGTTTTACGTCGAG
This sequence comes from Chthonomonadia bacterium, assembly GCA_041487935.1. Taxonomy (GTDB): domain Bacteria; phylum Armatimonadota; class Chthonomonadetes; order Chthonomonadales; family CAJBBX01; genus JBGPOG01. Next base: position 5,432 of record JBGPOG010000316.1, read on the forward strand.
CCTGGGGATGCTGAAGGTCTCCGAGAAAAGATCGAGTTGCTGTTGGACGATCCCGCACTCGCCCGCAAGATGGGCCAGTGCGCCCGCGCGCGAATGGAAGAGCAGTTCAGCCTGGAGGCCTATTGCGAGAAGATCGAGCGGGTGCTCGGGATTAATCGTGGTGACGGCTGATCACAATCCGTGCGCAAATCTGTCGTAAGGGTGAAGCATTCGGACGGACAGTGTTCGACTTCTGCGATTGCCTCGGCGCGGCAGTGGCG
>JBGPOG010000317.1:0-5675 GCA_041487935.1 Chthonomonadia bacterium
GTCTGGCAACTCCGCACTTGTAGTTCGCAGACAGGCCGTCACGCGAGACGATGGAGTTCCGTTCTCTTGGACAACGACATTAGGTGCACAACATGCGCTTCAGACTGACGCCTATTACATACCTCTTCTTTTAAACAATGGGCTTACAGGAGCGGACAACACTCTTGGAGCCAGCGAGATCGAAGATGATTCGGTTGTTGCAAACCTTTCGGCTTCCGCGCGCAGTTACACGAAGTTCATTGGACTTGCCGAAACCCTGGATGATCGTCGAATTGCGTCCAGTGTTTGGGAGCATTTCTTAGCAATCGGGTGTTCACCTGCCTATCTATCCGAAAACAATGAAGGAATCCGGATCGATTGGCCCCGCATCCCGCTCCCGGCTAAGCCAGAAGCTCTGCTGCGCTCGGCTGAACTGGGGGGAGAATTGGCCGCGCTCTTGGATACTGAAGCGACCGTTTTGGGCGTGACAACGGGCGAGATTCGCCCGGAGCTAAGGCAAATTGCGGTGATCTCCCGGGCGGGCGGCGGGCATCTCGACCCGAACGCGGGCGACCTGGCCGTAACAGCCGGCTGGGGACACGCGGGCAAGGACGGCGTAACCATGCCCGCCAAAGGGCGCACGGTTGTGAGGGAGTATACGGCAGCGGAAAGTGAAACCCTTGGCGGTGGGCCGAATGCAGACCCTTCGGCTGTTAACCGAAGGGTTGAGGCTTTGGGCGCAAGGACCCGCGACGTCTGTTTGAACGACCGGGCGTATTGGAGCAACGTGCCGGAGCGGGTGTGGGGCTATACCATCGGCGGGTACCAGGTGATCAAGAAGTGGCTTTCCTATCGCGAGCGGCCGCTGCTGGGGCGCGACCTAACGCCGGACGAAGCGAATTACGTTACGGAGATGGCGAGGCGGATCGCAGCGATCCTGCTGCTGGAGCCGGAGCTGGACGCGAACTACCTGGCGGTGAAGGGAGATACGTATCCTTGGAAGCGGTAAGGCAAGCATATGCTGGTGTTCCTTTTTGATGATACAATGAAAACAAGAGGCGCAACGCTATACTCCGGCACGGAATCGCGATCGATTCGTGTGCTGAGAGCAGCGCTCCAGTACAGCTTTTTTACTAAGGAGGTGACTCAGGTGAGCCGAAATGTAGCTGTTGAGGTCCCGGATGATCTATTTGAATACTTGACCGAGCAAGCCAATGCTGCCGGTACGACTCCCGGGGAATGGATTTCCAAAAATCTCAGCCAAATCGTGCGCAAGCCCGACGAGAGGCTGAGGAGGCATTTCGGATCGGTAGACCTTGGGCGGCCGATCGGAATCAGCAACGAGCAGATCGATGCTGACCTTGCCCGGGAATACGGCAAGACACACGAGCCAGGAGCTGGATGATGCTTCTGGATACGTCCGGCTTGCTTTGCTTGATTGACAAGAGGGAACCGCAACGCTCTGCGGCTCAAGCGTATTTCGCTGCAGCATCGATACGCTTAACCCACAGTTATGTCCTCTCGGAGCTTATCGCACTTGCTCAAGCTCGAGGTGTGCCTCGGGAAGCGGCGCTAGAATTCGCGTCTGACATCGCCGATAGTGACGACGTCGAGGTTGTTTGGGTGCCTGAAGATCTGCATGGACGGGCAATGAATCTGCTTAAAGAACACCTCGATAAGGAATGGTCACGGTGCGATAGCGTAAGTTTTGTTATCATGGAGGAACGCGGTCTTCTAGAGGCGCTTACTACAGACCATTATTTCGAACAGGCCGGGTTTGTACGTTTGCTGACATAGCCTCGTTGTTCCGTGCAAGAACTGGCCGCATGCTCCTTAAGGCCATGCGCTTCAGATACCAATCAGCTATGAACGAGAACGGTTCATCTCCGTTTGAATTCCGATTGCAACTTTCCCGCGCTGCTGGTATGCTTAAACGGTAGCTTGTATAGATATCTCCGGCACACTACGGGGAGGAACGAAAATGATCAGACTCGACGCACAGAAACCAGTCAGCCTTTGCGATGGCTTTACGCGCCGCGACTTCCTTCACGCGGGCGCGCTCTCCATGCTCGGATTGACCATGCCCGAGTTCCTGGCGCTGCAGGCGCAGGGGCAGGCGCGCAAGGACAAAGACGTTAACTGCATTATGCTCTTCCTCCTCGGCGCGCCGAGCCAGCTCGATACTTGGGACATGAAGCCCAATGCCCCGGCGGAGATCCGCGGTCCCTTCAAGCCGATCAAGACCAACGTGCCGGGAATTGAGATTTCAGAGATTTTCCCCCGGATGTCGAAACACGCGGACAAGTTTTCGATCGTCCGGTCGGTCTACCATACCGCTGCGGCCGTTCACGATACGGGCCACCAGATGATGCAGACCGGTCGCCTGTTCACCGGCGGGCTGGAGCACCCGCACATCGGGTGTGTCTTGGGCTACCTCAAAGGCTCCCGCGAGGGACTTCCGCCGCACGTCGTTCTGCCCACTCCTATGGGGCCTACCGGCGGCAACCTGCCGCACGGGCAGAGCGCGGGTTATCTCGGCAAGCAATACGACCCGTTTGTGCTGACGGGCGATCCCTCCAAGAAGGACTTCAAGGTCCAGGATCTGCTCCCGCCGGACTACATCACCGCGATCCGCGAGGAACGCCGGAAGAAGCTGCGCGATGCGGTCGATGGTGCGGTCAAGGCTTTCGAAGCCAGCGCCGATGCGCGCCTCATGGAGACCAATTTCAACCAGGCCTACACGCTGATGTCTTCCACTAAAGCGCGTGAGGCGTTCGATCTCAGCAAAGAGCCGCAGGCCACACGCGACAAGTACGGCATGAACAAGTTCGGACAGAGCTGCCTGTTGGCGCGGCGGATGATCGAGCGCGGAGTGCGTTTCGTCACGATCAACATGTTCGAAACCGTTTTCAACGAGATCACGTGGGATATCCATGGTTCCGCTCCTTTTACTCCGATCGACGCCTATAAGACCCTTTGCGGACCCTGGTTCGACAACGGCTATTCGTCGCTGGTCGAAGAGCTCTCAGAGCGCGGCCTTTATGACAACACAATCGTCTGCGCGATGGGAGAGTTTGGCCGGACCCCCAAGATCAACCCTGCCGGCGGTCGCGACCACTGGCCGCAATGCTGGAGCATCGTGATGGGCGGAGGAGGGATCAAGGGCGGGCGGATCATCGGTGCGTCAGATGAGATCGGCGGTTACCCCAAAGACCGTCCAACCCCGCCGGCAGACGTTGCGGCGACGATCTTCAGAGCGCTCGGAGTGAATTTGGAGACGGAGCTGCCGTCGCCCGGCGGCCGCCCTCTGCCGGTGGTGGAGTATGCGGCTCGGGCGATAGACGAGCTGTTCTAGAAACTAGGAGAGCCTCATGGCTGTTGTATTGGAATCACTGTTGACCGAAAGACTCTTGTCTGCCGACGACCTCTTCACTCTTCCGAAGGATTTTCGCTGTGAACTGGTTAGAGGGGAGGTAGTGCCGTTGCCGCCATCACCAGGAGGAGAACACGGATATCTGATCGAGAGCATAGGAGCGCGCGCGAGCATTCACGTATATGACAACGACCTCGGATACTGTTTCGCAGCGGAAACCGGATTCAAGATTCATGTCGATCCGGACACCGTGCGCGGACCAGACTGGTCGTTCATAAAGAAGGACCGGCTAACCGGACGAATTACTAAAAAGCACGTTCCTCTGGTGCCGGATATCGTGCTGGAGGTGAAATCCCCGGATGATTCGCGCCGCGAGTTTGCGGAGCGGGCCGATATGTGGATCACCGCGGGCGTCCGGGTCGTGTGGGCGCTCGATCCGGACCGAAAAACATTAAGAGTACACCGGGAGCACACCGTTGAGATTCTACGGCCGGATGATACGCTCACCTGCGACGACTTGCTGCCGGGCTTCGAGCTTCCGTTGTCGAAGATACTCAAATAACTTGACAAAGGACCCGCGAGCGTTATGCGCAATCTGATCTATACAGTCTGCGGATTTCTCATTCTAGGCGCGGCCCCACTTGCAGCCGCGTCCCCGGACGCCCGTCTCGCAAAGGCGTCTCGAGTCGACAAAGCCGGCTGGATCCAGGTGCACCTCGAAGGCTCTCCCGCCACCATTGGCTTCCAGCACGGCTATCTCCTTGCGCCTGAGATCGACGATGTGCTGAAGATGTATGCTTATTTCCTCAAGCGCAGCTCAGGGAAGGATTGGGCATTCTACCGGTCGGCCGCGAATCGGCTGTTCTGGCCCAAGATCGACGTGGAGTATCGCCAGGAGATCGAAGGGATAGCTGCCGGGCTCAAAGCCCGTGGCAAGAAATACGATCGAATTGACATTACGGCGCTCAATGGCTGGATGGAGCTGGCCTGGTATTACGTGCCCTATTTCGACGCGATGGCAAAATCCGGCAAAACCAAGCCCGCGGGCGAACACTGCAGCGCGTTCATTGCGACCGGAAGTTACACCCGGGACGGCAAAATCGTGATGGCGCACAACACCTGGGTGGATTATATTTGCGGCGAGCGGATGAACGTGATCGCGGACATCAAGCCCGAACGCGGTTACCAGTTTATGATGGACACCTCCCCGGGCTTGATCCACAGCAGCACGGATTTCGTTCAAAATAGCGCCGGCATTCTCTATTCCGAAACCACAATTGGCGGCTTCCACGGCTACAGCGAGAAGGGTATCCCGGAATTTGTCCGCGCCCGCAAAGCCGCCCAATACGCAAAGAGCATCGATGACTTTGCGCGACTGATGAAGACCGGAAACAACGGCGGATATGCCAACGACTGGCTGGTGGGAGATACAAAGACGAATGAGATTGCCCAGCTCGAACTGGGGCTGAAGAACGTCCGGCTGTGGCGGAAGAAGGATGGAATCTTTATCGGCTGCAATTTCCCAAGCGACGAGAAGCTGGCGGCGCAGGAGACGAATTACGATCCGGCCGACACGCAGACTTCCAACAACGGACGAAAGATGCGTTGGGAGCACGTCCAGGATGATAACAAGGGAAGGCTGGACGCGGAAATCTCCAAGCGATTAATGGCCGACCATTACGATGAGGCTAACCTGTGCAGCTCTGCCTGCCAGCGAACTCTTTGCGGGCATATCGACGTGGACAAGGCCGGGATTCCCGAGGCAGGCTGGGGGCCGTATTATCCTACGGGTGCGGTACAGGCCAAGGTCACCACGGCGGCGCTGGCCGGGTCGCACCGGTTCTGGGCGAGGATGGGCCATCCATGCGGGGAAGATTTCCTCGCCAAGCCCTTTTTCAAGAAGCATCCCCAGTATGCCTGGCAAGGGAAATTCCTCAAGGATATGAAAGGCCATCCCTGGGAGCTGTTCGATTCGAAAGACACGGGCACGTCCACTCCCAAAAGAAAGTAACTCGTCCAAGATCGGGTCCAACTATGATCGCGCGTTATAGAAACAGCCTCGGGATACTCTCACTGTCATGTCTAACTGCTTCGGTAGCGCTTGCGCAATCCTCAATCGTGGTTTTGCCGAGCAGCGTGACCCTCACGGGTCCCAGGTCATCTCAGCGTCTCTTGCTCGAAGCCCAAAAGGATGGGCGGCCTGCGGGTGATCTGACCGCCAGGGCTCAATTCGGTTCTTCAAACCCCCAGGTCGCGCGGATCGATGCAGCCGGGATCGTTCGCCCGGTTGGCGATGGCGCAGCGACCATCACTGCGACAATCA
>JBGPOG010000318.1:0-5669 GCA_041487935.1 Chthonomonadia bacterium
GAAGCTATGGCAAGCGGGAGCGCTGCTCTTGCTGTGCATCATTCTGCCGGTGGGATCCAAGTGTGATGACCAATCGAAACCCGGCATTCCAGTGGACCCCGACTCGGCGGCATCCGGCCGCGGAGGTTTTGGCGCACGTTTAGACTTGCGAGCGTTCGGTGCCGACGAGGACCTGACGTATGTGGGGTTCAGCCTGGCAGCAGGTCTTAGCCGCAATTCGGTGGGGATTGTCCGAGGAATGTTCGCAGAACGAAAATCGCTCGCCCTCCCCGGCGGAGGAGCTATCCGGCACGGCGGAAACGGCGATATCATGGTGATGAACGCAGACGGATCGAACCAGGTGCAGATCAGCGCAAGCGATGATTCGTCACCCGACTGGTCGCCGGACGGCACGAAGCTCGTCTTCGGGAGCACTCGCGACGGCAACTCGGAGATCTACGTGATGAATGCCGATGGCTCGAATCCGGTCCGGCTGACCAACAACGCTGTCGATGACTTCAGCCCGAAGTGGAGATAGCCCATGACGATTCACTAGCGTCCGCGTTCACAGTGGCCGAGCTCTCCTCAATTCGGCCTGGGGCCTGTCGATGCTGACAGGCCCTTCGTTTCGTCGTATCGTGTTTCTTTGAACCTCTGCAGGAGACGGTCTGCCCGAAAACGAATGCAGCCAACGCTCGACTTTTTGGTTGGTATCAAAGGAGACAAGTGATGAGATTGCGAGAACTGGCAGTAATCGCGGGGTTCGTTATGTCATTCGCCGGATGCGGAGGCGGAAATGGCGGTGGTGGAAGCGATACCGTGCAGACCGCCAACGTGAATGTTTCCGTCAATTGGGCGGCCCGCAGTAAGGCGGTGAATGCCCCGTCATCCGCGCTATCGTTGGTGATTACTTTGAAAAAAGCCAATCCGACGACCGGCGACTTTTCATTTACGATCAATCGCGACGCCGCGCCGGCCGCCTACACCAAGAAGTACACCTCCGGAAACCAGGCAAAGCAGGGAACCTGGGAGCTGGCAGCCCGGTTTTTCAGCCAGCCGGATGGAGCGGGTTCGGTGGTCGGCGCCATCGACGCGACGATCAACCTGGACAAGCACGGAGATGGAATCGGCAATTTCACAACCGCCGGCAAGATCGCGACGGTCGAGATCGCACCGAACCAGACGGTAGGGGTCGGCCAGAGCATCGATCTCGTGGTGACTGCAAAGGATGCCTCGGGTGCGGCGATTGCGCTCACGGCAGGCTCAGTCTTCCTGCAGGCAGCCGGAGGCTCCGGCCTGACAATTAACGGGGGACAACAGGTCACCGGACAGGCAGTAGGAACGGCGATGGTAACCGCTACAGTTGATGGAATCACGAGCGCGCCGCAAACCGTGACGGTCGGCTTCGTTCCCGCCGTGAAGGTCACACCGGACACGGCTACGACGCTGATCAACGGCTCTCTGCATCTCTCCGCAACGGTAGACAGCACACCCGATCAAAAAGTGATCTGGAGCGTGCAGGAAGGCGCGTCTGGGGGAGCAATAGACCAGAATGGCATCTATGTGGCGCCCGGCGCGGCCGGAACATACCACGTCGTTGCCAGCAGCCACTTCAACACAAGTAGAACGGCTACTGCGACTGTAACCGTGGGCAGCGCCGTGCCAGGTCCTTCCGGAATCTATATCGCCGATTCGGGGAACCATCGCATAGTCCGGATGGACGACATGACCGGCAAAAACTGGACCGCAATTGGTAAGTTGGGCAGCGGAACGTACCAGTTCGAATCTCCAGGTGGTTTATACGTTGCGACGAATGGAGCGATCTACGTTGCGGACACTCAGAACCATCGTATCGTCCGCATGGATGACATAACGGGCAAGAACTGGCAAACAGTGGGCTCTAGTGGATCCGGTACGAGGCAGTTCAATTCTCCTAATTCCGTTGCTGTGGACGCTACCGGCCGCATCTATGTTGCCGATCGAGCCAACGCTCGAATTGTTCGCATAGACAACATATCGGGTTCCGGCTGGACAGCATTCGGGGTGTACGGTATCGGTGTCGGCAAGTTCCGGAACCCGACTGACGTGCAGCTCGACGCAGCAGGAAAGATATTTGTTTCGGATACCTTTAACGGAACGACCGCGCGCATCGACGATTTCAACGGCGCGAACTGGGTAGATAGTCCGCCCAGCTTATTCCATTTTTCTATCGATGCCAGTGGTCAAATCTACGGTGCGTCTCCGAACGGTTATATCCGGCTAGTAGATAGCTTTCCCAACTCTCACACAATCAACCTGGCTGGCGTCGGAAGTGGCGACTTCCAACTCCAAAATCCAGGATCGGTGCGCATTGGCCCGGGCAATCTGCTCTTCATCGCCGATTCCGCCAGTGGTCGTATCGTTCGAGTTGATGATATCACCGGGAGCAACTGGAAGTGGATCGGATCGTACGGATCTGGCATTCTACAATTCAATAATCCTCTCGATGTGTATGCTCGATAGACGTAGTATCTCAGAGAACTCTAGGAGCCTGCGGACGGCTTGCAGGCTCCGTGTTTATGCAAGGTGGTTTGCTGAGACTAATCTATGTAGTCTCCGATGAGGATTGGCGTCTCCGGCTGCGGCGTCGCGGGGATGACTGCTGCCTGTCTGCTCGCGGAGCGGGGACACGAGGTCACCCTGTTCGAGCGGGCGGAGACTGTCGGGCCTGTGGGCGCGGGAGTGCTGCTGCAGCCTTCGGGACAGCTTTGTCCTCAAGCGGGGGAACCTGCCGCGAAAATTGCGATTGTATCTACCCGATGTGATGCATTTCACACTGTTCAAAGCAAGTAAATCCCAAATTGATTATTGACAATGGTATGAAGAATCTCTATACTGTAAATCAACTCGCTGTTAGAGGTAAGAAGTAGAACTGCCCGACCTCTTAAACTCCTGGACAAAGCAAGGCCGGGCAGAAGCGCCAACCCCCGTACGGATCGGTTGGGTGCATTCTAGCCGATTCCTACCCGAATGCAAACGGCTGTCGGGAGGAAACCATGAACCGGAACGAGAACGGGCCAAGCAATGTCCCCTCTAGCGAATTGGGCACGCCATCAAGACGTTCGTGCAAGAACCCCACTGAATTCTTAACCGGGAGTTACGGGACGGAGCGGCGGCGTCCGAATCCGTCGTCGATCCGGATCTTCGCATCCGCAATGCTGTCTTCGATTGCGCTGTTGGGAGTTCGGGCATCCCCAGCTCAGGCGCAGACGTGGACCAATCTGCCCTCCGAAGAGTTCCGCTGGCATCGCTCCGTCCCTGCCGGTCCCTATTCCACCGTGAATACGGCAACCGGATCTCTGCTGACTTCCATTCCGTTGTTCAAGCTGGATGGACCGGGCGGCACGGTCCTTGACTTCACGATCACCCACACGTCCGCCAACGACATCACGAACACAAATGGCCAGGTCGCCAAGCGCTGGCGGCAAACGTATGATGAGTGGGCGGTGCCCAACGGGGCGGATACCTTTCAGATCCAACGCAATTCCCCCGGCACCGGCCTGGCGATGTGGTGGACGCCGGTGATACCCGGTCCGTTCGTCGCGCGTCCCGGCAATCGCGATACCCTTGTTTCGCTCGGCGCCGGTCTGGGATACAGGGTCACCCACAAGGACCAAACCACCGCGACCTACGGATTCAACCGCGGCGGCTTCTGGATGCTGACTAAGTTGCAAGACTTGCACGGAAACGCGATCACCGTGAGCTATAACCCGGCAACGTATCGTCCCACCCAGGTGTCTGATGCAAGCGGAAGGACGGTAACATTTGCCTGGAACGCCGGCAACGGCTTTATACTGGATTCGGTTACCCTTAACGCGGCCGGAACATCGCGGACGTGGAACTTCTATTCAGACGCCAATTCGAATCTTACGCGGGTCGTTTTACCGCCGACCGTAACGAATGGCGCCCGGCCTGAGATCGATCTCACCTACACCGCCGACGCCAAGAATATCGCGGAGCTCTATGACCTAAACGGAAACCACTGGCATTACGACTACAACTTCTCGAACGTGGTGAGCGCATTGGCCATCTGGAAGGTGACCGATCCGTTCAGCGGCTTGCCCGTTACATACACCTATTTCTCCAACATCGACGGGAGCTTCACGAACACGACCAAGATTCTCGACCAGGCGAACCGCGAGGCGCGGCACGTCTATTCGACCAACGGCAGCATCTACGTGAACCGCCCGGTTGTCAAGGTCCAGGATCCGTCGGTTACGGGAGACCCGGCGGCGTTTTTCGCGACCTATAACTGGAACTTCAACGACGGCACGCTCACCAATATGACGGACCGGCGAGGAAACCTCTGGAGCTTCACCTGGGACACGTTGAACCTGGGGAACATGCTCACGGAAACCAATCCCCTGAACCAGACGACGCAGCACCGGTACTCGGGGTCGAATCGGCTCGTCCGCACGATCGATCCAGCGGGGCATCGCGTCATCAACACGTACGATCCGACCACCTTCGATCTGATCAAGAAGGAGACGGATCCCAAGACCGATCCGTACGACGGAACGTACTCGAATCCGACCGGACTGGACATTTCCATTGCCTACTCGTATTTCGCCAATGGCGATATTTCCACGGAGCAGCGCCTGCCGGACCCGGCAACCTCCTACTCGAATTACGACGGCTACGGGAACGCCCGAACGGTTACCGATCCGCTGGGTTTTCAATTCACAGCAACTTACGACACCCTCGACAATAAGCTCACTTCAACGGAGCCATTTCCGGGAGGGACGACATCTTTCACATACGACCTCTGGAATCGCAATACGAAGGTCACTCATCCGGACACGAAGTTCGCAACATTCGTCTACGATTATATGAGCAACCGGACGAGCGTGACGGATGAGAATGCCCACACGACTTATTTCGACCCGGACGTCCTGAACCGCATCTGGCGAATTCGGCAGGCAGTTAGCGGGAGTACGACGCTCACCACGAGCTTTGCCTTCAATAACGTGGGCGACAAATACCAGGCGATTAATCCGCGGAACTACACGACCAATTACTTCTTCGACCAGCGGCACAAGCTCAACCAGATCACCTACGTTGACAATACGACGCGCAAATTCCATTACGACGGTAACGGGAATCGCGACAAGCGCTGGGACGGCGCCAATAACCTAACAAACTACGGTTATGACACGGCCAACAGGCTGCTGACGACGAGCTACCCGGGCGGAGCCGCCATAACGAACCACTACCTGGCGGATGGATTGCGCGATTCTATGACCGACCCGACCGGCAGCTACACCTGGGCGTACAACGGCGCACACTTGCCCACGTCTTCGTATCAATCCTTGCCGAACAAAACGGTTACGAACACGTACGACTCCAAGGGCCGCAAGGCGACCATGGTATGCTTCACGGCCACCTGGACCTATACGTATGACACAGCGGATCGAACAAAGACGATCTCAGAAAACTTCGGGTTTTCTCCGTCGGTCACGTTCAACTACAATGGAAACGGCTCTCTCGCCTCCAAGATTCTGGGCAACGGTACGCGAACGTACTACACGTATGACACGCGCGGCCGCACCACCAATCTCTCGCACCGCTTCTTCAATGGCAGCACGGAGACGGAACAGCAGGCGGTCGGGTACACGTTCGACAACGCCGGCAACCCGCTGACCTACACCGAC
>JBGPOG010000319.1:0-5669 GCA_041487935.1 Chthonomonadia bacterium
CGGCGATTAGCATCGACGAAAACAATCTCAGGAACTCCGATTGATAGGTAATCTGCCTCAAGCTTCAGCCTATCCGAAAGCCGGTCGCCGGGAGAGATCAATTCGATTACGAGATCCGGCGGCTCACTCAAGCAGAGGTATTCCAAAATGTGAAGGCGCTCTTTGCGGATGAACAGGATGTCCGGAAGGCGCCCGTCGTAGTTCGTGATCTTCACGGCTGTTCGGGAGCCGAAGATTATACCGAGATCCCGCGATTCGACAAACATCGTAATCAAGACGTAAAACCAGTTAAATAGCTTCTCGTGCGGTATATTCGCAGCCATTCTCGTTGTGGGCACCCCCCTTATCAGTTCAACGTGCTCCTTAACCCCTTCGTATTGTTCTAAGTATTCTTCGAACGTCAGCGCGTGGTCGAAAATCCAGACTTCCTGCTGTTCCTGTACTCTCTCTCGTGGCGGCGCGCTAATGGCCATGGTGTTGCTCCTTTGGGTTCCCTGCGATAGCTCTACAACTTCATTGTATCACGTCAATGGCGTTCAGCAGCCGAGAGCAGGACCGACGATTCCGCGTTCGGCGTTAGTACTGGACCCGTTCCCACTTCTTCGTCCCTATCGATTTGTACGCCGCATCGATAATACAGTTGACGATGTATCCGTCCTCGAAGTTTTCGCGTGGCATAACGCCCTTTTCGACGCATTCGATGAAATGCCGCATCTCCTCACGATACCCGTATATCCAGGCTTCATCGACAGGAGGGAAAAGCCAGCCGGATTCGGCATCGGCTTTTTCGACCACATAACCGGCGCCGGGCTGTGAGAAGACTTTGAGTGGCGTTTCTCGCGTTACGTCTGTGAAGATCGTTCCCTGGGTGCCGTAGACTTCATTCCTCAGATCCAGCCCGCCGCGAGCGGTCCAACTCAACTCGCTCTGGCCTAGTTGGCCACCCTCGAACCGCATGAGAAGGACTGCGTTGTCTTCTGCCTCCGTCTTGTCGTGGTGTACGAGCCGTTCTCCCCAGGCCATCACTTCAATGACGGGGTTTTCCTTGCCGATAAAGTACCGCGCGGCCTCGATGGTATGGCAGCCCATATCCAGCAGCGCGCCACCTCCGGAAAGCTCCTTGTTCCAGAACCACGCCTCATGTGGGCCTGCGTGGGCTTCGCGCGATCTGACGGTCAGGACATCGCCGATCCCGCCCCGATCGATGAAGTCCTTTGCCTTGATCACGGCAGGGCTGAAGACCTCCGTTTCGGCGTAACCATGCAGTACACCGGCTGTCTTGACGGCGTCGAACATTACCTTGGCTTCGGCAGCGTTGCGCGCCAGCGGTTTGGTGCAGACGACGTGCTTGCCAGCATTCGCGCAAGCGATGGCGAGGTCTTTATGGACGTAGTTCGGCGCGCCGAGGACGATCAGGTCGAGGTCTTTCCGGCGAATGGTGGCGTCGATGTCGGTAGTCGATTCCGGCATTCCCCACTTCGTTGCGAATGCCGCTGCGTGTTCCGCGGTCGGCGAGGCGACGACAGGTATCTCCCAGCCCGAGAGGTCTCTGAGGCCGAGCATGTAGAAGTTCGAAACAAAGCCGCTGCCAATAAGGCCCATGCGAACCGGCATCGAGTTCTTCCTTTCGTGGCGACGTGGCAAAACGCCTGAGAACTGGAGCGAGGAGTAGCATCGCTCCAGTTCTCAATGTTATTGCGCCGGCAATCGGCGTGTATAGCCTACGGCACGTTTACCGTAAGGATGGCGCCGGTAAGGGCATTGCCACCCGCTGATCCACCGATCGTAGCCTGCTTTTGGCTAGTTACAACGTATGTCGTCACCGTAAAACTCGGGCTCTTGGTCTGTCCGGCGGAAACCGTGGTAGAAGACGGCACTGTAGCGACAGACGTATCGCTGGAAGATAGATTCACGACCGTACCCCCGGCTGGGGCAGGGCTCCCGAGCGTTACGCTGCCGGTGGTATCGAGCCCTCCCGTTGTAGGAGTTGTGACTTCCGCATAACCCAAGATCTTGCCAAGATCAATTTGGTCAGCCATTGTCATATCCTCTCTGTTCGAAGCGCTCCCTCAGTTGAGAGCGAATTGTAGAACCTCATCCGATGTCATTTCCCGCCCGGCCGACCATTCGGATACAAACGCGCCGGGCCCAAGCGAATTGCCCGTTGCTTCTACGGAGTGCGAATACTCTTTGCGGTCGGGCGGCCGCATCGGCCACTTAAGTGACTCCCGTAAGGCCTCCGCGGCGCCAAACAGGCGAGCAGCGCGTTCAGCGTGACCCTGCCGGATTGCGAGCGATGCCAGACCCTCCAGAGACGGAGCGCCTAACCGCCGCTCGCCGATTTTCCAGGCATGTTGGAGCCCGGCTTCGTAGAACGATCGCGCTTCTTCGAACTTCCCCTCTGCTCGGGCGATGTCTCCCAACCTGGCAGGCACTTCCGCAAGTCCCCATCCAGCGTCCAGATCGCGGCAGATTTGCAGGCTCTGCATGCAGAGAGAGCGGGCTGATTCCAGGCCGCCCCGGTGCAAGGCCACTTCGCCCATGTGGTTGAGAACCGCGGCGGTGCAATCCTTATCACCGATCTGCCGGAAGATTGCAAGACTCTCGTCATAGTACTGGCTCGCTTTATCGTAATCCTCCAGCCGGGCGGAGATTTCTCCTAAATTGCTCAATGCGGCTGCGGCCCGATCTTCGTCCCCCAATACGCGGAATTGCGCCAGGCACTGCTTGTAGAGGTCCATTGCCCGGTCGTATTCGCCTTTGTAGATGCTTACCAGCCCCAGATTACCGATGGCCAAAGCCGCGCCGCCTTTATCGCCCAACTCACGCCGGATCGCCACGCTCTCTTCCAACAGCTCCAAAGCGCGGTCATACTCGCCTTGCTCGGCAACGACAAGCCCCAGGCTGCTCAAAGACGACGCGACGCGTGTTCTCTCGCCCAATTGCCGCCAGATTGACAGGCTCTTCTCATATCCTTCTCGGGCGGCGGCATTGTCGGTCTGGCTCCAGGCGAGCTTGGCAACTCCCCCATATGCGCTCGCCCAGACGTGTGTGACCTTCGGCTCAGCCACAGATGCCATCAGCTCGCGTAGATAACGCCGGCCCTCGGTCAAGTCTCCGTGTATCTGCCAGAATCTCGAGAGCGATGCGGCCAGCCGCACGCCCAATTCCCCCACGTTCGGGTGTGACTTGCACCAGTCCAGAGCGGCTCTAAAGTTGTCGTGATCGGATTCCAATCGCTCGAGCCATATCAGTTGCTCCGGTCCCGAGATGAGCGGCTCTGCTGTTTCCGCATACCTGATGAAGTACTCCAGATGGCTCTCTCGGGCGGGGGCTTCTTCGCCGGCCTCGCGCTGCTTCTCACAGGCATACTCGCGGACAGTTTCCAACAGGCGATACCTGGAATTCCCGCCAGCCTCCTCCATCGAGACCAGTGATTTGTCGATCAGCCGCCAAAGCAGGTCGAGCACGTCCGCGTCGACATCCTGGCGGCTACAGAGGGTTTCGGCTGCTTCCAGAGTAAATCCGCCAACAAACACCGAAACCGTGCGGAAAACTCGCCGTTCCTCATCAGACAACAGGTCGTAGCTCCAGTCGATGGCCGCCCGCAGGGTTTGGTGGTGGGGCATTGCGGTGCGGGCGCCGCCCGTAAGCAGCCGGAATCGGTCGTCCAATCGCTTCTCGATCTGGTCAATGGATAGGAATCGCGTTCGGCCCGCGGCCAGCTCAATGGCGAGGGGAATTCCGTCCAGGCGACGGCAAATCTGCGCGATCGAGCGCGCATTTGACTCGTTCAGCGTGAACCCGTGGGTCAGTGCGGCAGCGCGGTCGACAAAGAGACGAACCGACTCATTCTCCGAGACGGCGGCGGGTGTGCCGCCGGATTTAAGAGCGTTTATAGAACCTGGCACTGAGAGAACCGGAACTTTCCACGGAGTTTCGCCCGGGACTCCCAGCGGTTCCCGGCTGGTTGCAAGCACCCGGAGGTGTTGGACGCGCTGAAGCAAGGCAGCCGTCAGATCGGCGCATGCTGAGATTAGATGCTCGCAGTTATCGAGAATCAACAGCATGGTGCGCGCCCTCAGATGTTCGGTGAGGGTCTCCAATAGGGAGTTTCCATGCTCCTCGCGAAGTCCCAGGGCACTTGCAACGGCCTGTGGCACCCAGGAGTCATCAGTGAGCGCGGCAAGCTCGATGAGCCAGACACCATCGGTGAACCGGTCCAGCAGCTCCAAAGCGACGCGAACGGCTAGGCGAGTTTTGCCGGATCCGCCTCCGCCTGTGAGAGTAACTAATCGCGATGAAGCGATCAGGCTCTTAACGACCTCGATTTCCTTGTCACGGCCGATGAAACTAGTTAGCTGGTGCGGCAGATTGTTTGTGGTCAGCGTTAAAGATTTAAGCGGGGGGAAATCTTGCGGCAGGTCTGGATGGACGAGCTGGAACACCAGCTCAGGTTGGGGCAGATCTTTCAAGCGATGGCGGCCAAGATCTCTGAGCGCAAACTCGGAGATTGCGGATAATAAACTTGCGGACGCTTGTGAGAGGACAATCTGCCCGCCGTGCGCGGTACTTAGGAGCCTGGCAACTCGGTTGAGGCTTGGGCCGAAATAGTCGTCGTCGCGCCACTGCGGCGTTCCCGTATGTAGCGCCATGCGTACGCGTATGGGGCAATCCGTGGGCCATTGCTCCGCGCCGAGGCCTTTCTGGGCGTCTACGGCTGCAGCCGCCGCTTCACCGGCGGTGGAGAACGCCGCGCTGAATGCATCGCCCATCGTCTTGAACACGTGGCCGTTGTGACGGGCGATGACGTCGTGCAACAGGGAGTCGTGGCGGATGAGCGCGTCCGACATGGCGTCCGGAAACTCTTCCCACAGTCGCGTGCTGCCTTCGATGTCTGTAAATAGGAACGTTACCGTTCCCGATGGCGCGCCCATTCAATGCTCTAGTTGCTCACGTTGCGAGCGTTTGATGTATCTAATGTTCGATGGGCGGGTAGGCGAACTCCTCCTGAGAGAAATCTCAAGCCCGCAGTTTGCCGGCGGCGTGGTCCGTTGCCATTCGCTCGATTTCAACAAAACGGAAGCAGTCTGCCACATGATCGTTCACCATTCCAACGGCTTGCATGAAGGCGTATCAGATGGTTGAACCTACGAAGTTGAAGCCGCGCTTCTTGAGGTCTTTGCTCATGGCACCGGATTCAGACGTGGAGGCTGGGATATCCTGGAGCGATCTCCAGGAAGATCGCTCCAGGCATTTGCCTTCGGCTGCCCGCCGGCGAGCGCATTGAACACATAGAGCGATGGAAACGTGACGACTAACGTCAGGAAGAGGAGCAAGGGAACTTTGACCACGGACGCGAGTACTTGCGAGAAGTTGGGGCCGCCGGATCGGAACATGGCGTAGAAGCCCATGCACAAACCGTAGATCATGCCCAGCACGGCGATTCAGAAGATCCGGGCTTTCGCTCGATACTGCAAGTGAACTGTCTCCATATCAGCCTTACATTGTGAAGGAAAAGCACCCATACGGGTGGCCGTCTGACCAGGTTCCTCGCAAAGGCGGCTCCTAAGGACAAAGGTCAAAAGCAGGTCCCTCACAACGACGGTTCGGGATGACGGAATTGCCGACGGTTCGGGATGACGGAATTGCCGACGGTTCGGGATGAC
>JBGPOG010000320.1:0-5669 GCA_041487935.1 Chthonomonadia bacterium
GTGAAGCATCCGCTTTTAGCCCGGCACCGAAAGATCTGTGAGATCAAAAACAGATCCCCCGGTACGGGTCCGTATGGACTTCACTCCGTTCAGGATGACGGGATACGTACGCTTTGTCGAGTTTTGCAATTACCTCACTCATTATGAATACTCTTTTCGAATTCCCCATATTGGCGCATCGCATCACGGCTTAATGTTCTCGAAATAGTCCTTCACCTGCTTCCGGTATGCGGCCGGGATGTTCTCTTTGTTCACCGGACTCTCGAGTGCGCGCCGCTGCTGCTGGTAGACCTCGTAGTACGGCGTGCCCGCGCGGACGCCCTGCTCCGGGTTGCCCTTGTATTGCTGCACCAGCTCGGAATTATTCGCATTCCGGGTGCCTTTGACCATCGCATTTGGCGCGTGCTTCGGCGGCTTGACTCCCATTGCGGCGTATTTGGCAAACTCTTTGCTCGTCTTCGCCCGATCGGAGAACCCCTGGTTCTTGCCGACCATCGTGAGTTTGGCTTTGCCCGCCGGGTCTTCTTTCATCGGCTTGGTGTCCACACCCTTGCCGCCCCACAAAGGTCCGCCTCCGGCCCCGCCGAAAGCTAATTTCAGACGGCCGCTCTTGAGCGCCTCGATTAGTGCAGCCAGCGTCTTCGCATCCAGCGAAGACTTTCCGCAGCCCAGTCAAGTGCCTCCGGCCTGCCGCATCATCTTTGCCAGCATTTTGAGAGTCTCAGGATCGAGCTTCATACCCTCCATCAGCTTGGCGAGCTTCGCGAGCTCTTTGGAAACCTTATCCAGATCCGTTTTGGAGAGCGCCTGCGCCAGCTCCTTCATCTGTTCTTTGAGCTGCTGCATCTCATGCTTCGTCATCTCGCCCTTCTGAACCTGATCCGCCATCTCCTGGAGCGCCTGGTTCTGCATCTCGGGATTCTGCTGGGCGAGAGCTTGCGCGAACTTTTGCAGGGCTTCCTGCGCCTTCTTCATGGCCTCGGTTTGCTTGTTCTGTTCGGACTTTTGCTTGTTCGCGTCCTGCGGCTTCTCTCCGGGCTTCTCGCCCTTCTGTTTGTTACCGGCCTCCTTGTTCGCCTTGGCTGCGTCCTGAATGGCCTTTTGCTGCATCTCCAGGGCTTTCTTGAACTCCTCGGCGGCCTTCTCCATCGGCTTTGGCGCCGCCGTCGCCATGGCGAGCCGCTTGTGCTGCTCGCTCAGCTTGGCCGTCAGCTTTTGCATCTTGATCAGTGCGTCCTTTTTGCTCAGCTTGCCCTGCTTCATCGCTTGCGCCAGCTTTTTGGCTTCGCCGGCCGCCTTCTTCGACTCGTCAAGCGCTCGTTTGCCGGCGGCTTTCTCGGTGTCCTTGGCTATCTTCTCGACCGCAATCCCTTGCTTCTTGACCTGCTCCATCTCTTTTCGTTTTTCAGCCGACCAGAAAATCGGCAATCGCGGCAGGAAAAATGCGCCAAAGAGCACAACCGCGATGACAACAAATCCGATTAGCTCGCGCGAAACCCGTAACGGATAGACCTTGCGCAGGTCGAGCGTTCCCGCGTGCGCGCCGGCGTCCTGAATTTGTCGCTGAAGAATCGGATCGGTCGCGCTGAGTCCCTGGAACTCCACCGCGCTCGCAAGTCGTTCCTTCATCGAGGTGCGGTTATCCGTGAGCCGCGCGACGTCCAGCGCCGAGATCCGCCGAGCGAACCCAATCCCAATCCCGGCAATGGCCGCAAGGCAGATCGCGACGACCAAAGCCTCGGGCGATGGCTCCGCAACCCAGTTGGCCTTGGAAGCAAGCAGCCAGACCACGCATGCTAAAGCGGTCCAGCACAACGCGAACGCCGTCCACTTCAAGATCAACAGCAGCCGTACGCGCCGCGCAGCCTGCGTCAATTTATGGTTCAGCATCAGTTCGGGAGTCATGAATTCCTCCTTTGGAGGGAATTTCCTGTTTTGAGTATTAAAAGCGTGATGAAAAACACCAGGCCGATCGGCTGGCGGTTGAAACCGCGCCTTCCAAGTACACGAAGTGCCCCTCCGGGCACTGAGACGATAGTCGGCGGAGGCCGACTTTGTGCCTCTCAGAGCCGCGAATTCATTCGCCAGGCGCTCAAGATGGTTTTTCATCACGCTTTTAAGTGTTGACACTCAATACTCAACACTCAATTCTTAACACTTAACACTATACACTCACTACCTACATCCTCGCCGCCAAGTCTTCATACTGCACCGGCTCCCCGGACGAGATCTTCTTGACGAACGGCAGCATCGCAAGAAGCGATATCCCGCCTACGAACAGCCAGCAAACGATACCACCCCGCCAAATCGGAGTTCGACCGAAGGCGAGCGGCATATCGCTCCAGAAATGATCCGGAGTATCGGTCACTTCAGACAATGTCATCAACGGATTTAGATAGTAAAGATTTATAGTTATCCCGGGCGCCGTTTTCGTCTCGGCGTTGACGTATTTGGACCGCGCCATCGACGGCGCGATCAAAATGGCGAGCAGGACCACGTAGAGCAGCAGCATCGAAACCCATCGGTTCCGGATCGCGACCGAGAGCAGTAGTCCCAGCGCCGCGAAGCCGCAAACTGCAACCGCCAACGAAATCGCGACGTGGATGAGATCGGCCAGCTCGTTCTGCGCCGGCGCAGCAGCGGGGGCCGCTGGAGTCTTGAAAGTCACCGTCCCGCTCGGATTGACCATGGGTTGGCCGGCTGTTGCGAAGACGCTCCGATTCGTCCCGCCAAGCCCGCCGGAGATCGCTGAAGGCTGCCTTATCAAGACGAAGCTCAGACAATACATGCCGATTGCAAACGCGCAAAGCAGCAGCATGAACGGCAGTCCGGAGGCAATCCGCCCTCGCCGCAGACCGTGCGGGGACCACCCATTCAGCAAGTATTGGCTGAAGCTCTTTGCCTCCACGCGGCGGATTTCTCCTGTAACGAAAATAGGTACAAGGAACAGAATCAACACAATCGGATACGCAAGCGAAAACAACAGCGAGAACCCGGCGCCCATAGCCGCCGGCCCCGCCTTACCCGGCGCAAAAACCGCAAACCGCGCCCCATAAAAGAAAAATAACTGTTGCGCGACGAATAGCGTCACGAGCAAGCGGAGTTTGCCCGCCTTGCGGTCGGGAAACGACTCCAGGCGCGCGGAAGCAAGCGCCGCCAGAGTCAGTCCAAAAAGAGCGTAAGTCAGCACTGGCGCCAGCCAAATCGGCAACGTTAGGCCGTAGTAATGGCGCATGTCCCATGCGCGTACAATGCCGGCGACAGGAGTCCATCCGAGTCCAAAAAGGTCCGAGACCGGGACCCCGAACAAGCCCGCAACAAGCCCTACGACCAGCGTGGCATTCCACGGATTAGCGGAATTGCCGCCCATTCCCGTCATTACTCCAATGCCAACATAGAGAATGAATGGCGCAAAAAGCGTGCTGTACGTCATTACGACGGCTGCCGCAGTGGTCCGCGCGATGGTCGACCAGACCAGGCCAACGGTCGCCGTGACAAAGCTGATTGCAAAGAGCAACAGATACCAGTAAAACACCTGTTCCGGTGAAACCCCTCCCAGGAAGAAGCAGATGGAAGTCAGCGGGAGCGACGACGTGAGGAGCAAAGCCACGAAGCTGATCGCCGAAAGCAGCTTGCCGGCGACGATGCTGGATCGCGAAAGCCGCGTCATCTCCAACATCTCCATCGTGCGCTGCTCTCTTTCGATGGTTATTGCCCCGGCCGTGATCGCCGGGGTAATAAAGCCAACCAGCGCCGCCTGTACGGCGATGATGATGTAGAAAAAGTACTGCCCTACCTTCGAGCCCGAAGAGAACCCGCCGCCCCTCAATGCTGAAGTGTTGTACCAGACGCTGTAAGACATAAAGAGGATGAACGAGAGCAGCGCCAGGTAACCCGTAATGATCCAATAAGCCCGCGATCCTCTCATGCGGACCCTGAGCTCTTTGGTGAGCACCGGATTATCGGTCCAGATTCTCGTCAGTACGCTCAACGCCCCTCCTGGCGGAAGTATTCAGTGTTGGGTATTAATTGGTTGGTCCCGAAGAAACGTCCCCGTTGGTTCAATACTCAATACAAACACTCAACATCCAACACTATTGCACGATCCCCTTGGTCACTTTCATAAAGATATCTTCCAGGTCGGTTGCCTGGGTTGCGAAGCTAAGTACTTTGATGTCGTTTCTTACCAGAGCGTTCAGCACTTCCCACTCCTGGTTCGGCGCGCCGACGTACGCAACCTGCAGCATGTTATCTCCCACCTTGACGTCCGCGACACACTCCAGATCCCGCAGCACGTCGGTGGCCCGCTCCATGGCTGGCGTCGTCTTAACCGCAATTCCGCCTTCATAGGGTGTTTGCGCTGCCAGTGATTCGATATCGAGCCCGCTGGGCGGAATCAAAATCTCGTCATAAATTTGCACTTCGAGCGTATGATGTCCGCTCACCTGGCGGATGATCGTGTTTACGTCTCCCGCAACGATCATTTGCCCCTTTTCGATGATGCCGATCTTGTTGCAGAAGTCCGCGAGTTCCGGAAGGATGTGGCTCGAGACAATGATCGTCTTGCCCATCGCCTTGAGCTCTTTCAGGAGTTCCTTGATTTCAATGCGCGCACGAGGATCCAGTCCCGAGGCAGGCTCGTCAAGCAGCAGAACCTTCGGATCGTGGACCAGCGTCTTGGCAAGGCAAAGCCGCTGTTTCATTCCTCGCGAGAGTGATTCGACGTATGCATCCTTCTTGACGTTCAGATCCGTTAAAGTCAGCACGTCGTCGATAATCTGCGGCCGCTTGCTCTTCGGTATCCGATACGCAGCGGCGAAGAAGTCGAGATACTCCCAGACCTTGATGTCGTCGTAAACTCCGAAGAAATCAGGCATGTAGCCGACGATAGCGCGGACCGCCTCCGGGTTGCGAACCACGTCGATGCCGTCCACATAAGCCGTGCCGGCCGTCGGTGTCAGCAGCGTCGCGAGCATCTTGATCGTCGTTGTTTTCCCGGCGCCGTTCGGCCCAATATAGCCGAAGATGTCTCCGGCATCCAGCTCCAGGTTCAGATCCTTTAAAGCAACCAGATCCTTGTACTGCTTGCGCAAATGCTGGATCTGTATCATCGGCGGCATCTAGCGACTCCCGTTTGATTTTGGATTTTGGATATTAGAAGTTGGGTTGCGCTCATCCACAGTCCGAACCAGTCGCGATGCCAACCGGCCCTTGACCGATTCCAGGCGGGCGCCTGCGTTCTGAGATGCGATATTGTAAACTATTGTCACGCTCGCGCTCACGGTCATCTCGCCAGTGGCTATGGGGGTAGCGGCGCGCAGGGCCATCCTTCCCATATCTACAGTCTGTTCCTGCTCAAGCGGACGGATGCTTCCGCCCTCCTGTATTCTGGCGATCCCGGCCAGCCTCACGCCGGCGGCTCCGGCAATCGTCACAGCTTTCCGGCGCGCGTCGGCAACAGCGTCGACGAGCGCCTCCGATTTGGCCTTTTCCCTTGCGTCCAGCCCAAAGGCAATCCCTTGCACGTTGTTCGCGCCGGCATCCAATGCGGCGTCCAACACCTTTCCGACCTCGTTCAACTTGCGAACCGTCGCCCTAATCTGGTTGGAGACTTGATATCCGTCGAGCTTCCCCTCACCTTGGGGACTTTGCCGGTATCGCGGAAACAC